>WFRT01000196.1 GCA_015486445.1 Pseudomonadota bacterium
ATTGCAAAACTCGCTTACGCTCAGACAGTTGCAATGCTTATGGGCTCCCGCTCGCTGGGAAAAACAACGAAATCTTTCCGAAACCGCTCAGAAAAACCACCCCCGCCCCCTCTTAGAAAGAGGGGAGATAAAATTTGGCTGAATAGTTACACCTTATCAAGGATTTGAACAATGCCCGACTGGTTCTGGAAGGTAATGCTCTGGGTATTTGCCGTTCACTGCCTGGTTTTTACCGGGCTGGCGGTCCGCCGACGGCAACTGGCATCGGCCCTGGCCGCCGGCGCCTTCCTGCTGCTTTTTTTCTCGATCGCGGCGCGACTCTGGCTGCCCGACTATGAAATCTTCCACGTGCGCCTGTTCTGGCTTTTCAGAATCCCGGCCTGGATTCTCGCCCTGGCCGGCATCAGCCTGAGCCTGCGGCAAAAAAGAACCTCCCGCAAGGCAGAAACGGAAAAAGCCCTTTCCCGCTGATTTTTCCCGAAATTCCCCGACCCTCAGGAAAAACCGCAAGACGGCTGGACTTTTCAGGCCAAATTGTGCTATCAGACCCGGTTTATCCCCGAAACCTTTGCCGGCGGAGCCCTGCTCCGCTTTTTTCAACCGAATATTTTCATTACCAGGACAGGACTTCACCAATCATGAACAAAATCTCCATCGACTACGAAAAAAAGAGTATTGAACGCGGCTACACCGACCGCCTGCTGCGCATCGATCTCACCCGCCAGGCAATCACCGTTGAAACAATCCCGGCCGCGACCAAAGAGATGTTTGTCGGCGGCCGCGGCTACTGCCTGCAGCTGGTCTATGACGGCACCTCCGCCGCCACCCGCTACGACAGCCCGGAAAACGTCCTCGCCCTGGCCGGCGGGCCCTTCTGCGGCGAGTCCGGCTTTGCCGGCACCGGCAAGTTCATCATCGGTTCGATCTCGCCGCTGACCGGCACCTTCTGCGACTCCAACGTTGGCGGCTGGTTCTTTCCCCTGGTCAAGAACGCCGGTTTCGACGCCATCGCCGTAACCGGCAAAAGCCTTAAGGATGTGATCATCTTTATCGATGACGAACGGCAGACCATTTCACTTGAGAAAGCCCCGGCCACCGACAGTTCGCTGCTCGGAGCCGAAGAACTGGTCGAAAACTGGCGGGGCAGCGCCAAACCCTCCTCGATCGCCTTCATCAATGCCGGCATCGGGGCAAAAAACACCTTTTTCGGCTGTATCAACTCGGTCTACTACGACAAGCGCCGCAACCGCTGCCGGGCCAAGCAGGCCGGCCGCGGCGGGCTGGGAACGGTAATGCGGGCCAAGGGGCTGTGGGGAATTGTCGTCAAAAGCGATCTCGGCACCGGGGCCGGCAACCAGCCGGCCGACAAGCAGCGGGTCCGGGCCGTCGGCAGCCAGCTGCGCCAGGTCATCAAACAGGTCGACCCCAACGAACTGAGACTCGGCCAGCAGGGCACCACCAGCCTGCTCGACATGATGAACAACCACGACATCCTGCCGGTCAACAACTACAAGTTCGGCCGCGACGAGCGCCAGAAAGAGGTCTCGGGAAAGATTTTCGAGGAAAAGGTTTTCAGTCAGAAGCACCCCGACGGCTGTTTCCCCGGCTGCACCCTCTCCTGCACCAAGGGCTGCGAGGCCGCAACCTTGACAACCGGCCCCCACGCCGGCCGCACGGTGCCGGTCGACGGCCCGGAATATGAAACCGCGGCCGCGGTCACCAACCTGGGGATCTTCGATATCCCGGCCATCATGGAATACGCCTGGTACTGCGACGAGTACGGCTTCGACACAATCAGCGCCGGGGTTACCATCGCCTTTCTCATCGAGGCCTTCCAGGAAGGTTTCCTGACCACCGATGATACCGGGGGAGTGGAACTCAGGTGGGACGATCAGAAAACGATTTTCGCCCTGCTCCATAAAATGGCGGTCGGCGGGGATGATTTTTCCCGTGCCGCCGGGCGCGGCATCCGCCACCTCAAAGGCTGGATCAGCAATCGGGCGGCGGGCCGCAACGGTCTTCAACGGGAGGAGATCGAAAGGCAACTCGAACTGTTTGCGATGGAAGCCAAGGGGCTTGAGTTTTCGATGTACATCACCAAGGAGTCGCTGGCCCAGCAGGGCGGCTACGGCTTTGCCCTGAAAGGACCGCAGCACGACGAATCGTGGCTGATCGCCCTCGACCAGATCAAAAACGAGATGCCGACCTTCGCCGAGAAAGCCCAGGCCTTGAGATGGTTTCCCCTATTTCGCACCTGGTTCAACATCGCCGGCCTCTGCAAGCTGCCCTGGATCGACGTCCGCCATCCCGATGCCGCCGCCACCGATGAACCGGCCAAGAACCTGCCGACCGTGGAGTGGTACCTGGAACTGGTCAATTCGACCCTCGGCACGCACAAAACCATCGACGACCTGCTCGCCGAATCAGAACGCTGCTACCTGCTGCACAAGCTCATCAACCTGCGCCAGGGCTTCGGCACCCGGGAGTTCGACCGGATTCCGCTGCGGGCCATGGCCCCGGTCTTTCTCGACGAATTCCACTCGCGCCGGGACTACTACATAGGCCAGCTGCAGGAACTCGGGGTGGCGACCGTAAACCGCAGCGATGAGGAGTTGCTGTACGAACTCCAGGAGCACCGCCGGAAACAGTACGAAATCCTGACCGACACGGTCTACGCTGAAAAGGGCTACGACAAGCACGGCATCCCACTCGATGAAACCCTGGAGCGTCTGGGCTTTACGGCTCCCGAATACCGGGCCATCGTCGCCGATGCCCGGGAAAGAACCCAGGCCGGCCGGGCTGCCTGAACCGGAGGACTACGGGCCTAATATATTCAGCTTGATGAAAAATTAAGGGCGGCATGGCGAAGAGATTCCCATGCCGCCTCTTTTTTTACCCGGCCCCCCGGGAAACCCGCAGGGAGCGCGTCTGGAAGGCCGCAAAGCAACCTGTTGCCAAGGGGGAAAAGACGGGGTTGGTTGGATTCAGGAGTTCCTGCCGGCCGGCAGAGGAGCTTTTTTGCCGGAGGAGGCCGCAGCGCTGCGCAACTGGCCGCAGGCGGCGCGGATCTCGGCCCCTTTGCTGCGCCGGGTCATGACCGTCAGGTTGCGTTCCAGGAGGAAGTTGAGAAAGGCCTCGATCCGCTCGGGAGAAGGCTTTTTGAACTCCGGCAGGTCGGGATGTTCGTTGAAGGGAATCAGGTTGATCTTGCTGGGGATATTGCCCAGCAGCCGGACCAGGCGCCGGGCGTCTTCGAGAGAGTCGTTGAGCCCGGCAAAGAGGATGTATTCGAAGGTGATCCGCCGCCGGCCGCCCAGGGGGAACCGGCGGCAGGCGGCCAGCAGGGTCTCCAGATCGTAGCGCCGGTTGACCGGCATCAGCCGGCTGCGCAGCTCGTTCGTGGTGGCATTTAATGAAATCGCCAGGGAGACCTCGACCCGGCGGCCCAGTTCGGCCAGCATCGGAGCCAGGCCGCAGGTTGAAAGGGTGATTCTCCGGCTGGAAAACTGGAGCCCGTCGTTGTACATCAGGATCTCAAGCGCCGTAACCACCTCGTCGAGATTGTCGAGCGGCTCCCCCATGCCCATCAGGACGATATTGTTGACCGGGCCCCGGGCCGCCTGCTGCGGCGCGATCCGGTCAACCACGCAGATCACCTGGTCAACAATTTCACCGGCCGTCAACTGGCGGGTGAATCCGCTCTGTCCGGTCAAACAGAATTTACACCCCATGCGACAGCCGACCTGGGTCGACAAACAGAGGGTCAGGCGATCTTTTTCGGGAATCAGGACGGTCTCGACCGTTTCCCCGTCCTCAAGCTGGAACAAAAACTTGCGGGTGCCGTCGCCGGCCGCCTGTTCCTTGAGACACACCAGCCGGGGAATGCAGGCCAGGCTTTCAAGGTGCTCGCGACAGGCCTTGGAAAGGTTGGTCATGCGGCCAATTTCCGCAACCCGGTGCCGGTAGAGCCAGCGCACGACCTGGTCGGCCCGGTAGCGTTCCTTGCCGATGGCCTTGAGAAGTTCAACCAGGACCTCGCGCGGCATCCCCTTGAGACTGAGCTTGCGATTGGCGGACATGGGGGCGTATGTCAGCGGTTCTTGAGCCAGCGGGGATGGGCCAGGCCGAGCTGCTTGACCTTGTAGTTCATAACCCGCTTGCTGATTCCCAGCATCAGGGCGGCATCCTTCTGCACCCAGTTGCAGGCTTTGAGGGTTTCGATAATCAGGGCGTTTTCCATCTCCTCGAGTTTGATCCCCTGCGGCGGAATGCGGAAAATCTGGTCACTTTCCAGGGCCTCCCCATCCTCCACCAGGCCCCGCATGAAGATCAGGTCCTCGACCACGAGTTCATCCTTCTCGCTCATCAGGATAGCCCGCTCGATGCAGTTCTGGAGTTCGCGGACATTGCCGGGCCAGTGGTGACGCTGGAGAAAACGGGCGGCATCGGGATGCAGTTTGGTAACGTTCTTCTTGAGATCGGCGGCAAACTTGCGAATGAAGTATTCGGCCAGCAGCGGGATGTCCTCGCGCCGCTCGCGCAGCGGCGGCAGGTGGACGTTGATGACATTGATCCGGTAATAGAGATCCTCGCGGAACTGCCCTTCCCGGATCAGCTTGCCCAGGTCCTTGTTGGAGGCCGAAATGATGCGGGCGTCAACCTTGATGGTCTTGTCGCCGCCGAGCCGTTCGAACTCTTTTTCCTGCAATACCCGCAACAGCTTGGCCTGGGTGCCGAGGCTCATGTCGCCAATTTCATCGAGGAAAAGAGAGCCCCGGTCGGCCTGTTCGAAACGGCCGATGCGCTGGCGGCTGGCCCCGGTGTAGGCCCCTTTCTCATGCCCGAAAAGCTCGCTTTCAAGCAGGTTGTCGTGCAGGGCCGCGCAGTTGACCTTGATAAAGCTCTTGGCGGCCCGGGGACTGCTGTAATGAATGGCCCCGGCAACCAGCTCCTTGCCGGTGCCGGTCTCGCCCGAGATCAGGATGCTGGCGTTGCTTGAAGCTACCTTGTTGAGCAGGGTGAAAACCTTCTTGATCACCGGGCTTTCCCCGATAAAGTTTTCGAAGCGGTAGATGACGTCGCGTTCGTGCCTGAGATAGGTCAGTTCATGCTCATAAAAACGGACCTTGAGAGCCTTTTCCAGGCGCAGGCAGAGTTCGTCAGTACCGTAGGGCCGCTGGATGAAGTCGGCGGCTCCGGCCCGCATGACCGCGGCGACGTCGTCCATCGAACTGCTGGTCGCCATCAGGATGACCACGGTTGACGAAGTGATCGCATCCTGGCCCAGCAGGAATTCAAAGCCCCCTCCGGGCAGCAGACCGGTTTCCGCCAGGACCACCTGGTAGGATGATTTTTTCAGGATATCGCGGGCCTCGTCGGCGCTGTCAACCTCGTCGACCTGGTAATCGAGATCCCTGAGTGCGGCCGCGGTCTCCCGCCGAACGCGGCTCTTGTAATCGACAATTAAAATACATCCGGCCTGACTCATAATCTAACTCTGCTCCCTTACTCCCATTCTATGGTTCCCGGCGGCTTGGATGAGATATCGTAGACCACCCGGTTGACACCCCGCACCTCGTTGATAATCCGGTTGGCGACCCGGCCCAGCAGGTCGTAAGGCAGCCGCACCCAGTCGGCGGTCATCCCATCGAGGCTGTTGACGGCCCGCAGGGCGATGACCTTTTCATAGGTGCGTTCATCCCCCATGACACCAACCGTTTTCACCGGCACCAGGACCGCAAAGGATTGCCAGATCTCGTTGTACAGACCAGCCTTGCGGATCTCATCGAGAAAAATGACGTCCGCCTGGCGCAGGATACGCAGGCGTTCGTCGGTCACTTCGCCGATCACCCGGATCGCCAGCCCGGGGCCGGGAAAGGGCTGCCGGTCGACCACTTCCGAAGGCAGTCCCAGCTCGCGGCCGACCTCGCGGACCTCGTCCTTGAAAAGTTCGCGCAAAGGCTCGACCAGCTTGAGATTCATCTTCTCCGGCAGGCCGCCGACATTATGGTGACTCTTGATCACGGCCGAGGGCCCCTTGAAGGAGACACTCTCGATAACATCGGGATACAGGGTGCCCTGGGCGAGAAATTCAACCCCCTCTATAGCCCGGGCCTCGGCCTCGAAAACCCGGATGAACTCGTTGCCGATGATCTTGCGCTTTTTCTCCGGGTCGGTAACCCCGGCCAGCAGGTCAAGAAACCTCCGGCTGGCGTCGACGTAGCGCAGGTTGATGTGAAAATGCCGGCCGAACATCTCCTGGACCTCGGTCGCCTCGTTATGGCGCAGGACCCCGTTGTTGACGAAGATGCAGGTGAGCTGGTCGCCCAGGGCCTTGTGCAGCAGCAGGGCCGCGACCGAGGAGTCGACCCCGCCGCTTAGACCGCAGATCACTTTACCCGCTCCGACCTGGGCCCGGACCTCGGCAATCGTGGTCTCGATAAAGGAGTGCATGTCCCAGAGACCGTGACAGCCACAGATCGGGAAAAGAAAATTTTCCAAAATCCGGCTGCCGGCCGGGGTGTGCACGACTTCGGGATGAAACTGCAGCCCCCAGACCCGGCGGGCGGGGTTGGCAAAGGCGGCCACCGGGGCATTTTCGGTACCCCCGATGGCGACAAAGCCCTCGGGCAGGGCTTCGACCTTGTCGCCATGGCTCATCCAGACCTGCTCGGGAAATTCGAGGCCCCGCCACAGAGGATCGTCCCGCAGGGCTTTCAGCA
>WFRT01000197.1 GCA_015486445.1 Pseudomonadota bacterium
CTTAAGGCGGCCCCGGGCCCGGTCAATGAAAAAACTGAGATTGTCCATTACATCCAAACCGTTTTGCCCTCACAACCCTGCAACCGTCAGGTCGCCGCCGGTTGTCTTGAAAATGAAGTTTCCTTGCCGGGGGGCAAGGCTAATGGATTGGGGCCGGGAAGTCAAACAGGCATAAAACGGGCCGGCCCTGCAGGCGACCGACCCGTTTGGAAAACCGGCAAAAAGCCAGGTTGGTTATGCCCGGCCTAGCGCCGTGCGGCCTTTCTGGCCCAGGTGTCACGCAGGGTCACGGTGCGGTTGAAAACCGGCTTTCCGGCCGGGCCGCAGGCCGCATCGCGAACGAAATAGCCAAGCCGTTCGAACTGCACCGGGCAGCCGGCCGCGGCCTCGGCCAGGGCCGGTTCGAGGAAACAATTTTCAAGGACCTCCAGCGAATGGGGGTTGAGCTTGTCGGTAAACGGCCGGCCGTCCTTTTCCGCCCCGGGATCGGGCTCCGTAAAGAGCCGATCGTAAAGCCGGACCTCGGCTTTTACCGCCGTGGAAGCCGCCACCCAGTGCAAAGTTCCCTTGACCTTGCGCCCGTCGGGGGCCGAGCCGCCCCGGGTGGCGGGATCGTAAGTGCAGTAGAGAGTGGTGATTTCGCCGTTGTCATCCTTTGCGACGCGCTCGCAGCGAATGAAATAGGCATAGCGCAGCCGCACCTCGCGGCCCGGCGTCAGGCGGTGGAACTTGCGCGGCGCCTCCTCCATGAAATCATCGCGCTCGATGTAAAGCTCGCGGGCAAACGGCACCTTGCGCCGGCCCATGCCTTCGTCCTCGGGATTGTTGATGGCCTCAAGCTCCTCAACCTGCCCTTCCGGGTAGTTTTCGATCACCACCTTGAGCGGCCGCAAGACCGCCAGGTAGCGCCGGGCCCGACGGTTCAGGTCCTCGCGCACGGCATGTTCGAGCAGGGCGACGTCAACCATGCTGTTGCGTTTGGCCACCCCGATGCGATCGCAGAAACTGCGGATCGCCTCCGGGGTAAAGCCCCGGCGCCGCAGTCCCGAGATCGTCGGCAGGCGGGGATCGTCCCAGCCCTCGACCAGGCCCTCCTCGACCAGTTTCAACAGTTTGCGTTTGCTCATCACGGTATAGCTCAGGTTAAGCCGGGCAAACTCGATCTGGCGCGGCCGCGAAGGCACCGGCAGCTGCTCGATAAACCAGTCGTAAAGGGGCCGGTGATCCTGGAACTCCAGGGTGCAGATCGAATGGGTAATGCCCTCGATGGCGTCCGACAGGCCGTGGGCGAAATCATACATCGGGTAGATGCACCACTGCTCCCCGGTGCGATGGTGAGGGACCCGGGCGATCCGGTAGATCACCGGATCGCGCATGTTAATATTGCCGGAAGCCATGTCGATTTTGGCCCGCAGCACCCGCGAACCGTCGGCAAACTCCCCGGCCCGCATGCGGGCAAAAAGATCGAGGTTTTCGGCCGCCGGACGCTCCCGGAACGGGCTGTTGCGGCCGGGCTCGGTCAGGGTGCCGCGATATTCCCGGATCTGCTCGGCGCTGAGATCGCAGACGTAGGCCTTGCCGTCCCTGATCAACTGCACGGCATACTGGTAAAGCTGCTCGAAATAATCGGAGGCATAAAACTCCCGTTCGCCCCAGTCAAAACCCAGCCAGCGGACATCCTCGCGGATCGAATCGACATACTCGACCTCTTCCCTGGTCGGGTTGGTATCATCGAAACGCAGGTTGCAGAGCCCGCCGAAAGCCTCGGCCAGGCCAAAATTCAAGCAGATCGACTTGGCATGGCCGATATGCAAAAAACCGTTGGGCTCCGGCGGAAACCGGGTATGCACCCGCCCCCCGTTGCGCCCCTCGGCCAGGTCGGTCCGGATCCGGGCAGCAATAAAATTTTCCGGCCAGCCCTCGTCCCCGGCCCCAGCCGGCGCCTTTTCAGCCAAACACTCTTTCTCTTCTGCTTCCATCTATTTACATTCCCACAGGTTGATAAAATTGTAAAAATCCCTTAAAGCAGTCTCTGAGTAGCATCGAAAAACCGGGAAGTCAAATCTCAGTTGCCCCCCTCCGGGCCAAAAAACTCCACCCGGTAATCTCCCCACCCTCTGTGCCGATGAGGATGATACATCTCTCCCTTTAC
>WFRT01000198.1 GCA_015486445.1 Pseudomonadota bacterium
ACGTTGACGGCGGTGCCCCAGTGGTCGGGGATGTTGTTGAGCTTGCGGTAGGTGATGGCCCGCTTGGTGTTCCAGGAGTCGAAGACGGCGCTGATCGCGCCCTTGAGCTGGTCGTAGGGGTCTTCCGGGAAGTCCCGGCCGGTAAGTTCCTTGATCCGGGCCTTGAGCGCGGTTACCAGAGCCTTGAGGTCGTCGGCGTCGAGTTCGGTGTCGAACTTAACCCCTTTTTTCTCCTTGGCCTGTTCGAGCAGGGCCTCCAGTTTTTCACCTTCGATGCCCATCACGACGTTGCCGTACATCTGGATGAAGCGGCGGTAGCTGTCGTAGGCGAACCGGGGGTTGCCCGAACCTTTGATCAGGCCTTGGACGGTGTCGTCGTTCAACCCCAGGTTCAAGACCGTGTCCATCATTCCCGGCATCGAGACCCGGGCCCCGGAACGAACCGAAAAGAGCAGCGGGTTGTCGCGGTCACCGAATTTCCGGCCCATGGTCTCTTCGGTCCGGGCCAGGGCGGCCTGAACCTGCTCTTCCAGCCCCGGGGGCAGGGAACGATGATTGTCGTAGAAGGCGATGCAGGCCGCGGTCGTGATCGTAAAGCCGGGAGGCACGGGGATGCCGAGCTTGATCATCTCCGCCAGGTTGGCGCCCTTGCCGCCCAGCAGGTTGCGCATGCCGGCGTCGCCTTCCGTGTAATCACCACCAAAACAATAGACATATTTTTCGCTCATCAGGTTCTCCTTTGCTTTTGCTGCACGACACTAAAAGAGCTTGAGGGAGTTTGCTAAAGCTTGCTGAAATCGGCAATTTTACGGAAATCCGCGGCAATTTTCTGGAGCAGGGAAAGGCGATTTTCCCGGGTTTTGTCGTTATCGACCATGACCATGATCGCGTCGAAAAAATTATCGACGCTCTCTTTCAGTTCGGCCACCGCGCTCAGGGCGGAGTCGTAATCGCCGCCGGCCAGGGCGGCGGCAATCTGTTTCGAGGCCTGTTCCGAGGCCCGGTAAAGCTCGAGTTCGGCTTTTTCGGTGAAGTGCTCCGGGTCCAGGGGGTAGTTCTGTTTTTCCTTGCGGGTGATGTTCATGATCCGCTTGAAGGCGGTCATGAGGTCGGCAAAATCGTTCCGGTGACGGAAACGCTCGAGGGCCGCGATCCTCTGGTTGGCTTCTACGATGTCATCGAAGCCCGCGGCCTGGACCGCCTCGACCACTCCGGCCGGAACCCCGGCCGCGGTCTGGCGATGGAAGAAGCGGCCCTTGATGAAGTCGACAATCTCCTGTTTGATCTCGGCCGTCGGCCGGGTGATCTTGTCCTTGAGTTGGGCCAGGGCCCGGTCGATCATTTCACCGAGCGAGAAGCGGTAGCCGCGGTCGAGGCAGATGTTGATGATGCCCAGGGCCTGGCGGCGCAGGGCGTAGGGGTCGGCGCTGCCGGTGGGCTGGAGACCGACGCCAAAGCAGCCGGCGATGGTATCGAGCTTGTCGGCGATGCCGACGATGGCCCCGCAGTCGTTGCCGGGCAGGTCGCTGCCGCTGCCGGTGGGCAGGTAGTGTTCATAGATCCCGGCCGCGATCTCTTCGTCCTCGCCGGCGGCCCGGGCGTACTCCCGGCCCATGATGCCCTGGAGATCGGAAAATTCGCAGACCATGCTGCTTTCGAGGTCGGCCTTGCAGAGCAGGGCGGTGCGGCTGATTTTGTCTTTTTTGCCGGGGCACAGTTTTTCGGCCAGCAGTTCGGCCAGGGCCCGGAAACGTTCAACCTTTTCGTACGAGGTTCCGAGCTGGGCCTGGAAGACTACGGACTTTAAGCGCTCGACGAAATCTTCGAGCGGCACCCGGAGATCCTCGCGGTAGAAGAAACGGGCGTCGTTGAGCCGCGCCAGCAGGACCCGCTGGTTGCCGCGGACCACGACTTCGGGGTCCCGGGCCATGGTGTTGTTGATGGTGATGAAATGGGCCATCAGTTTGCCGGCGTTATCCCGCAGGCAGAAATATTTCTGGTGATGGCGCATTACCGTGATCAGGACCTCCTCCGGCAGTTCGAGGAAGCTTTCAGCGAAGGAGCCGGTGATGGCCTGGGGGATTTCGACCAGGTTGGTGACGGTTTCCAGGAGTTCGGGGTCGTCGATTACCCGGCCGCCGAGACGGGTTTCGATGGCCGCCAGCTCCTTTTTGATCGTTTCCCGGCGCGCGGCCGGGTCGACCACCACGCGGGCCTTAAGGCAAAGTTCGACGTAGTCGGCCGGGGCGGGGATCGTGAACTCGCCGGGGGCCATGAAGCGGTGGCCGCGGGAAACGGCGCCGCTCTTTATCCCGGCCCATTCGAAGGGAATGACCTGGTTGCCGTAGAGTGCTACAATCCAGTGGATCGGCCGGGCGAAGCGGGCCTCGAGGTCATGCCAGCGCATCGATTTGCGGAAAGGGATCGAGCGGATGAAGGCGGGCAGCGCCTCAACCAGCAGAGTGATGCTTTTTTCCCCTTTTTCCCGCTTGCGGGCACAGACATACTCCCCTTTTTCGGTGGTCACGATTTCCAGCTCTTCGGGGGCTATGCCCTGGCCCCGGGCGAAGCCCAGGCCGGCCTTGGTGGGCTGGCCGTTTTCATCGAAGGCGATGCGTCTGGCCGGGCCCAGGTTTTCGACCACCCGGTCTTCCTGGCCCTCGGCCAGGCCCTCAACCAGCAGGGCCAGCCGGCGCGGGGTGCCGAGCACCCGGATTTCACCATGTTCCAGCCGCAGGCGGTCGAACATCTTCTCCGCCAGGGTCTTCAAGTCAATATAGGCCTTGCTCAGGAAACCGGCCGGGATCTCCTCGGTGCCGATCTCCAGTAAAAAGTCATTTTTCATGTTTTGTCCTGTTCGTCGGGTCTGTGCGAAAAGTCGCTATTCGGCCTTGAGCAGTTCCTTCAGCCGGCTTTCCAGCTTTTCGCCGATCTCCTGGTTGTAGCCGATGACCTTGAAGGAAATTTCCGCCTTGCGGTCGAGCATGATCAGGGTCGGCAGGGAGGAGATGTTGCCCATGTCTTTGACGATGGGGTTGTCGGGGGCTATGGAAATCGGGTAGGGGATCTGGTTGCGTTCGACAAAGTCAACAACATCTTTCTTTTCGCCTTTGTCCAGGCTGATGCCGACCACAACCAGGCCTTCGTCCTTGTATTCGTTGTAGAGCTTTACCAGGTGGGGTATGGCGGCGCGGCAGGGAGGGCACCAGGTGGCCCAGAAATCGAGCAGCACGACCTTGCCTTTAAGCCCGTCCCGGGTAATGGTCTGCCCGTCCAGGGTGGTCAGGGTGAAGTCGGGGGCGGTTTTCGGGACCTTGGTTTTCGTGTTTGAATCTCCGCAGCCGGAAAGTGCCAGGGAGAGGACAAAAAACAGGACCAGCACGATCGCTTTGGCGGCCCGGTGCGGCTGTGACGGGAAAAATCGCATCTTGGTTTCTCTTCTTGATTTAATGCCGGTCCCGTGGGGCCGGGAGGTTGACGTCCGTTTACCGCCGCCGGGAAAATTCCGCCCAGGGTAGAGCCGGGGGTAAAATGAAGCCCGGCCGCGTACCTCCGGGCACACGGCCGGGTCGCAAGTCGGAGTTCCGGGCGGGGCGGCGGTCGGTCGGATCGAGTGCCGTTTTCAGACCTTGGCCAGCATGGCCTGCAGGTTTTCCTTGCTGGTCATGCCGACGATCTTGTCGATTTCCTTGCCCTGGTTGAAAAGGATCAGGGTCGGGATGCCGCGTACCCCGTACTTGGCCGGGGTCCGGGGGTTTTCGTCGACATTGAGCTTGACGACTTTGACTTTGCCCTGGTTCTCGCCGGCAAATTCGTCGAGCATCGGGCCGATTGCTTTGCATGGTCCGCACCA
>WFRT01000199.1 GCA_015486445.1 Pseudomonadota bacterium
CGCTCCCCCAGTCCCGCCCCGGGCAGGCTGAAGGAGATCACCCCCAGCAGAACCAGGCCCACGAAGATCAGCACCGGCCCCAGGGCCAGGTTCATGTATTTCTGGAGAAATTGCGAAACCAGCGGGGCCGAGAGCAGGCTTTCGGTCAGCAGCACCCCGATCACGATATAGGCCAGGGTTCGACCCAGGGTATAGAGGATGCCGGCTTTCAGGGCCCGGGCCGGCGAAGACAACTCACGCCCGACATAGGAGATGGCGGTGATGTTGGTCGCCATCGGGCAGGGGCTGATCGCGGTCAGGATGCCGAGCCAGAAAGCGGTGGCCATGGCCGCCAGGTACTCGTTCATTGCTTGTCCTGGAGAAATTTTTCCAGTTCACCCTTGATGTAGGCCTTGAATTTATCGGTCTGATGGGCCAGGAGCCAGACCTGGTCCAGATTTTTCCATTGCAGAATTTTTCCATTCGCCTCGCGGGCCAGAACCACGGTCCGGCTGACCAGTTGAAAATCCTTGACGAAATGTTCGTTTTCGGAACGGTCGAGATTGACCGACTTGAACTCCATCCTGCCCGAGCGCAGGAGTTCACCGAAATCACTCTCGACCACCTCCCGGGTATGGGCCTCGATGCCGCGGCAGGTGGAACAGCGCCGGTTGCCGTGAAAGTAATAGACCACGGTTTTTTCCGCGCTGACCCCGGCGGCCGTTGACTGCGCCCGGGCCGGGGCTCCGAAGAAACCCGGCAAAGCAATCATGCAAAGGGTTAACAAATATATACAACTTATTGTTTTAACAAGTTTTCCTGAAATCATCATCTCACCTGTAGGGTTTGTGTTACTGAAGAAATTTTTTCAGTTCTTCGGCCGCCGGAACCTTGCCGGAAAACTTGACCGCCCCGTCGACGGCCAGGGCCGGGGTCAGCATGACCCCGAATTCCATGATACGGTTGAGATCGGTAATCTTTTCAAGTTCGAAATCGATTCCCAGTTCACGGGCCGCCTGGGAGGCGTTTTCCGCGAGTTTGTCACATTTCGAGCAGCCGGTTCCAAGTACTTGGATTTTCATAATTCACTCCTTACATCATAGTTTGCCGCCAGCGCTTGACGGTGTTTTTGAACAATAACAGTCCAGTGATATTTCTTCGTCAGCCATCAAAACAAATGGCCGTATAACATCCCGGAAAAAGTCGCCATGACAATAACCAGGGAAACAAAGACCACGGTTTTCTTGGTGCCCAGGACGCTGCGGATAACAAGCATGTTGGGCAGGCTCAGGGCCGGGCCGGCCAGCAGCAGGGCCAGGGCCGGCCCCTTGCCCATGCCGTTGCCGATCAAGCCCTGGAGAATCGGCACCTCGGTCAGGGTCGCGAAGTACATGAAGGCCCCGGCAAAGGATGCGAAAAAGTTGGCCCGCAAAGAATTGCCGCCGACCGCCCGGGAAACCCATTCAGAAGGAATCAGTCCCTCGTGCCCGACTCGGCCGAGCAGCATCCCGGCCACCAGCACCCCGACCAGGAGCAGAGGAAAAATCTGCTTGGCAAACCCCCAGGAAGAGGTGAACCATTCCCCATTTTCACCCGGGTCGGTCGCCGTTACCAGGGAAAGTCCCAACAGGCCGACGGTAAAAGCCAGCAGCGGCACGGTCGGGAAAAGCAGCCCCAAAATCAGCGGAGGCAGACCGGCCAGCACCATTTTCCACCAGCGCACCTCGAACCAGGCCACCATGACAACCCCTAAAACCACCCCGAAAAAAGCGGTCAAAGGCCATTTCAAGTGGTAGATCTGAGCCCAGATGCCGCTTTCTTCGGCCGGCAGTCCCCAGTTGGCAAAAACCAGGATGCCAACCATAGCGGCAAAATAGACGGCATTCTGCCACAGGGGACGCTTGACATCCTCTCCCAGATCGACAACGTTCAGGGAGCGTTCCTTCTCTTCACGGCGAAAAATAAAATGCATCATGATTCCGATCACGATACTGAACAGGATCGCCCCGACCGCCCGGGCGATCCCCAGTTCCGGCCCCAGGACCCGGGCCGTGAGGATGATCGAAAGAACGCTGATGGCGGGCCCGGAATAGAGAAAAGCACAGGCCGGACCAAGCCCGGCCCCCATTTTGTATATGCCGGCAAAAAGCGGCAGCACGGTACAGGAACAGACCGCCAGCACGGTGCCGGAAACCGAGGCCACGCCATAGGCCAGAATCTTGTTGGCTCCGGACCCGAGATATTTCATCACCGAGGCCTGGCTGACGAAAACCGAAATCGCCCCGGCAATGAAAAAAGCCGGCACCAGGCAGAGGATGACATGCTCGCGGGCGTACCAGCGCACCAGGTAGAGCGCTTCCAGCACCGAGTTGTCAAACCGGGGGATGCCGACCGGCAGGTAGAAGCAGGCTATAAAAGCCGCCAGGACAATGACAAAACTGCGCCACTCAACTTTGAAATCCATATACGTCAAACCACCTGATGGCAAAAAATTGTGCGGCGGGGAAAAAACAAAGCCGCATTTTTTGTATTGATATTTGGTAATATAACCAAATAACAAAACATTGTAAAGTGAAAAAATCAAACCCAGGCTGTTTTTTTGACCGGCGGCCTTCAGGGATGAGCGGCTATTTTATCGGCAAGACATAGAAAAGAACGGCAAAAAAGTGACAGATGCTGCCGCCAAGAACAAAAAGATGCCAGATGGCATGGTTGTAGGGAAGCTTGCGCCAGACGTAGAAAATGACGCCGATGGTGTAGAAAAGCCCGCCGGCGACCAGCAGCCGGATGCCACCCGGTGCGACCCGGGCAAACAGGAGACGCCCGGCGGCCAGCACGGCCCAGCCCATGCCGAGATAGAGGGCAATCGAGATAAAGCGAAACTTCTTGAGCCGGGTGCATTCAACCACGACCCCGACCAGGGCCAGGCCCCACACCACCCCGAACAAGGTCCAGCCCCAGGGGCCGCGCAGGTTGATTAAGGTCAGCGGCGTGTAGGTGGCGGCAATCAGGATAAAGATCGAAAGGTGGTCGAAAAGCCGATACAGCCTTTTCCGGTCGGGACGGCGGCTGGCATGGTAGAGCGTCGATGAAAGGTAGGCCAGGACCAGGCCCAGACCGAACACCAGGGCCCCGGTGACATGCCGAACCCCGCCTTCATGGCGTACGGCCTGAACCAGCATCACCCCCAGCCCGGCAAACGCAAGAACGAGGCCGATTGCGTGAATCAGCGAGTTGAAAAACTCTTCCCGCGGGGTATAGCGGTTAAGATATTCGGGCCCGCAATCCAGTTCTTCCATAAAAACCACGTAACTATTCAGCTAAATTCTATCTCCCCTCTTTCAGGAGGAGGCGGGGGTGGTTTTCGGAGCGGTTTCGGAAAGATTTCGTTGTTTTTCCCAGCGAGCGGGAGCCCATAAGCATTGCAACTGTCTGAGCGTAGCGAGTTTTGCAATGCGGGCGGAGCGA
>WFRT01000200.1 GCA_015486445.1 Pseudomonadota bacterium
AAATAGTAGGTGACGCCGGCGGTGAGACCGGTTACACTGCCGTGGATGCGGCCGTTTACCGGGCTGGGTTTGCCGACATCTACGACCTTGGGGTAGGGGCCTCCGGCGGTGGTGCCGTAGTAGATTTTGTAACCGGCGAGATCGGTTTCGCTGTTGGGCAGCCAGGAGAAGCTGGCCGTGCCGCCGGCCGCCCGGGCCGGGGTGAAGGAAATTGAGGCAAGCAACAGAACAAGCAGGAGTATTTTGCTGATGGTCGGATGGGTGACCCTGGTTTTCATCTTTTTCTCCGGTATGTAGCTGGTTTTTCGACAGGTTCAACCAAAGCATTGCTGCAAATTTCAAGCCAGTGTAAAGACGGGGGGCTTGAGAAAAAAGTAGCCTGGTTTCCAGGTTGGTGGTATATATTGGGCAGAACCGGTTAACGGGAGTTTTTTTCAGCCCTATCGGGAGGCGGACTTAAGGAGGCCGGGTGAACTGGCAGGTTTTGCTTTCGGCGGCGGCGGTTTTCGCGGCTTTCTGCTACGTTTTTTTTCTTCTTGTCGAGTCGGGCCGGAAGGTGCGCCTTCCCTTCCTGATCGGGCTTCTGCTGCTGTTTGCCGGCCAGGAGATTTTTGACCTGCTGGCCCTGCGCCAGCCCGGCCGGCTTTTTTACTGGAAACATTTCAGTCTCGCCTGTGAAGCCCTGCTGCCCTTCATGGCCATCGCCTTCGCCCTGACCTTCTACCGGGCCGGGGGCCTGCGGCGGGCCCGCCCGCTGGCCCTTGCCATCCTTTTCAGCACCCTCCTTTTCCCCCTCCCGGTTCTCTTCATGGAACCCGGAAAGTTTTTCTTCTCGCCCGATTTCGGCACCGAAAACATCCTTTTCCTGACCCGCGCCGGGTTCTATTTTTACCTTGCCCTGATGTTTTACCTGACCTGCGCCCTGGTCATGCTGGAGCAGACCCTGACTTCGCTGGCCGTGCACGAGCGCTGGTCGATCAAGTTCGAGATCGTCGGGGCCGGCCTGCTGCCGGCGGTGGCCCTGCTCTACTACTCGCAGAGCCTGCTCTACCGCTCCCTCGACATGGATTCCCTTGCGGCCCGCTCGGCGGCCCTGCTCATCGGGGTCGGGCTGATGTTCTACTCCCGCATCCGGCGCGGCGGCGGCAACCCGATTGCGGTGTCGCGGTCGGTGGCCTTCCGTTCGCTGGTGGTCATGGCCCTGGGGCTGTATCTGGTCGGGCTCGGGCTTTTAGGCGAGGGCATGCGCTATCTCGGGGGCACCTCGCAGAAAAACTTCTTCATGCTCGTCGTGATCATCTCCGGCTGCGGCCTGCTGGCCCTGCTGCTGTCCGAGAAACTGCGCCGCCAGGTCAACGTCTTCCTGCACAAGAATTTTTTCCGCAACAAGTACGACTACCGCGAACAGTGGCTCGAGTTTACCCGCCGGCTGTCGGAGGCGGCCTCGTTTGCCCAGCTCCAGGAGCGCGTGCTGGCCTTTTTCTGCGAGGTTTTCGGCCTGACCGGGGCGACCCTCTACCTGCGGCCGGCGGAAGGAGGAGACTTCTCGGCCGCGGCCCGTTTCCGGGTGGCCCCGGAGCCGGCCGTCATCGGTCGAAACAACCCCCTGGCCCGGTTCCTGGAAGAGCACGATTGGGTTTACAATCCCGCCGACGACCGGGAGGATGAAATTTTCCGAGCAAACGAAGCTTTTTTCCGGGAGAGCCGGGTTTCGCTGGTTATCCCGCTGGGCCGGGCCGGCCGGCTCGAGGGACTGGTGGTCTGCAGCCCGTTGATCAACCCCCGGGAGAGTTTCACCTACGAGGATTTCGACCTGATGAAAGCCCTGGCCCGGCAGGCGGCCCTGGCCCTGGCCACCCGGCGTCTTACCGAGGAGCTTAGTATCGCCCGGGAGATGGCGGCCATCGGCCGGGTTTCGGCTTTTGTCCTGCACGATCTCAAGAACCAGGTCTCAAGCCTTTCGCTGATGGTGGAAAACGCTGCCGATTACATTGACGACCCCGAGTTTCAGCAGGATATGCTGGAAACCCTGTCGGGAACCATCACGAAAATGAAAAGCCTGATGGCGCGGCTTAAAAATCTCAGGAGCGAGCCCGGTCTCGAAACCCGGGAGACGGACCTGACACGGCTGGCCGGCCGGGCGGCCGCCGCCTTCGAAGGCGGTGTAACCTTCGAAGGCGAGGGTGAAGTAATCCTGAACTGTGATGCGGAAAAGATCACCACCGTGATCACCAATCTCCTGCTCAACGCCCTCGAAGCCGGAGGCGGGAGCGGGGCGGGCGGGCCGGTGCGGCTTTTTGTCGGCCGGCAGGATTCCGGGACGATTTTTATCCGGGTTGCCGACCAGGGCTGCGGCATGAGCGCCGAGTTTATTGAAAACCGGCTTTTCAAACCCTTTTCCACGACCAAGAACAAGGGGCTGGGCATCGGTCTCTACCAGTGCCGCCGGATTGTCGAGGCCCACGGCGGCCGGATCGAGGTGGAGAGCGAGGTCGGCCGGGGCACGGTGTTTACGGTAATTTTTCCGGGCGACAATGGAAATTCGGCCGGGTGACAGCGCGGTGGCTGGAGTTTTACCGGAAACCGGCTGCCAAGAGGTGTTGAAACAGATGAACAAGCTGCTGATCGTTGATGACAATCCCGAAATCAGGAAACAGCTCAAATGGGGCCTCGGCAGGGAATACAGCCTGCTGCTGGCCGCCAGCGGGGACGAGGCCCTGGAGCTT
>WFRT01000201.1 GCA_015486445.1 Pseudomonadota bacterium
CCTGCCGGCCGGATCGAGGCTCAGTTTACGGGTCTCGTCGCGGGGCAGGAGAGGGGCACTGACAATTTTGTGATAATCATTCCGGGGGTGGCAGAAACGGCAGCGGTAGCGGCCCGCGGCCAGGTCGGCATCCCCCAGGACCCCGTAAACGCCGAGTGGGGCCTTAAGCTTTTTGATGAAATGAAGGGCTTTTTCCGGTCGTTTTCCCCATTGGGTGAGATCCCCGGTAACAATGATTAAGCTAGGCGCGATTTTTGCTAGTTTATCAAGCACCTCCCGCTCCCGCCTGCCCGGTTTGTCGATATGCAGATCGGAAAGCTGAACGATCCTGATTTTCCCCCAGGTCCTGGCCAGGAGCGGATCGGGGATTACGCAGCGGCGGACCTCGACGGCAAAGGGCTCGATGTAGCGGGCGTAAAGCAGGGTGGCGCCGGCCAGCATAGTAAACAGCAGGATGATGATGGTGCCGGGTTTCATGGGGTCTGGGCAGCCTTTGTCCGGGCGGCCGGGGGATGCGGCCGGTTGGGTTTGCTTGTTTCTGTCTAGCCTTTTGCCGGCGGCCTGTCAATGGCCCGGGACGGCTTTAGGCGGTGACTTTTTTGGTTTACTGTGATACATAATCGAACTTTTTGGGCCTCCGGCCACGGTTTCGCGGTGTTGGGGAAAGCCTTCGAATAAAGGAGTCTGGTGGTAATGGCGGAAAAGAGCGATTCCTCGCGCGGGCCGAAAATCCTGGTCCTGCAGGAGCGGGGCAGCGGGGAAAAAAAGATTGCCGGCATCGAAACCTACGCCCCGGGGGTCTTCCGGCTTGAGGTGTTTTCGATCGACACCCCGCTGCCGGCCCTGATCGACGACCCCGGTGACTACCTGCCGAAAAAGCTCGAAGCCGATTTGGTTTTGGGCTTTCTGCGCCATCCCGATTTGGTGGCTGAACTGTTTCACCGCTGTCGAGAGGCTCGTATTCCCCTGGTTGCTTCGGCGCGCAAGTATCCAGCGGCCGATTTGGTGGCCACGCCGCCGATATGATGCGCCCTTTCCCGGCTGGTCTGGCTGGGTCGTTACGGGGAACTTTTCGGGACCCCGGAACTTGAGGTCGAGGTGGAAGGGGGACGGGTGAAGGCGGTGGCCGTCCGGCGCGGAGCTCCCTGCGGAGCGACCTGGCGGGCCCTGGAAAAACTGGTCGGCATGGAGGCCGGGGAGGCCGCCACCCGTTACGGTCTCGATGTCCAGTTTAACTGCAGCGCCGATCCCGCGGGCTGGGATCCGTTGTGGGGGAAAAGTCCGGTTCACCTGGCCGCTGAGGTGCATCACAAGGCTTTCCTGCGGGCCCTGCGCAAGGTTTCGGAAAAGGGTGGCTGCGAAGGTGAAGAGTGAATCGGTTGCGAGACGGTGGTGACCATGAGTGAACCCTGGGAGGAGGAATTCCGGGAGAAGTTTCCCCGGCTTCGGGAACGGATGCGCTGGGCCGGTATGCCGGAGTTGGCGACCGCCATGCTGGAGCTCTATTATCGCCGCCTCCTGGCCGGGGATGACGGCAAGATTTCCGAGCGCGATATAGAACCGGTGGAACAACTGCCCGATGCCGAAGAGCTGGGCAAGGAGTTTGCCGCCGCCGGCCACCGGGTGATGTCGCAAACCGTCCTGATCAAGCTCAACGGCGGGCTGGGCACCGGGATGGGGCTGGAAAAGGCCAAGTCTCTGCTCGTGGTCAAGGAAAAATTCACCTTCCTGGACCTGATCGCGCGCCAGGCCGAGGCCACCGGGGTGCCCCTGCTGCTGATGAACAGCCCGGCCACCCGGGCCGACAGCCTGGCGCTGCTGGAGAAATATCCCGGCCTGTGCAAGGTGGACCTGCCGCTCGATTTTATCCAGCACCGGGTGCCCAAGCTCGATCCCGAGACCTTCCTGCCGGTCTCCTGGCCGGAAAATCCGGCTCTCGAGTGGTGTCCGCCGGGCCATGGCGATCTCTATTCCGCCTTTGCCAGCAGCGGCATTCTCGCCAGCCTGCTGGAAAAGGGTTTTCGCTACGCTTTCGTCAGCAACGCCGACAACCTCGGGGCCGGCCTCGATCCGGCTATCCTGGGTTATTTCGTGGAACGGCGGGTGCCGTTTATGATGGAGGTTGCCGAGCGGACCGCGGCCGACCGCAAGGGGGGGCACCTGGCCCGCCGCCGGTCGGACGGCAGCCTGATGCTGCGCGAGGCGGCCCAGTGTCCCGGGGAGGAACTGGAGGCTTTCCAGGACTTTCACCGCTATCGCTATTTCAACACCAATTCCCTGTGGCTTGATCTTGAGGTCCTGGACAGGCGGCTGAAAAACCGTGACCGGCCCTTTGCCCTGCCGTTGATTATCAACCGCAAGCCGGTTGACCCGCGGCGTCCCGATGCGCCGGAAGTTCTGCAGCTGGAAACCGCGATGGGGTCGGCGATTGAGGTTTTCCCCGGCGCCCAGGCGATTCGGGTGCCGCGCCGGCGTTTTGCCCCGGTCAAGACCACCGATGACCTCCTGGCGGTCCGTTCCGATGCCTATCGACTGGAAGCCGACTTTACCGTCCGCCTGGCGGCCGGGGCCGTCCCCGTGGTGCGCCTGGATCCCGAATTCTACCGCCTGGTCGATGATTTTGAAAGTTGTTTCCCGGACGGTCCGCCCTCCTTGGCCGCCTGCCGCAGATTGGCGATTAAGGGCCGCGTACAATTTGCCCGGGAGATCTCTTTGCGGGGCGAAGTCAAACTGGTCAATCCGGGTTCCGAAACACTATCCCTGCCGCCCGGTTTGGAAATCGAAGGCGGTTGAATCTGCTTGCCGCCGGCGAAGGATCCTATGTCTGAAACCCTGCAGCTCTATTTCAAGGCCCTCTCCGGGATCGCCGAACTGCTGGCCGGCGAGAGCGATTTCCAGAGCACCATGGAGGCCATCCTGGTGCGCCTGGCCAAGCTTACCGGGATGAAGCGGGGCATGATTTCGCTTTATCGCCGCGATCTTGAGCAGATCCACGTTGACATTACTTACGGTATTCCCGACACCTCCGAACCGATCTACTATCGTTTGGGTGAAGGCATTACCGGCCGGGTGGTGGCGATCGGCCGGCCGATCGCGATCCCGCGGCTTGACCGGGAACCGCTGTTTCTCGACCGCTCCGGGGCCCGTCGCCGCATCGACCGCTCGACCTTGGCTTTTTTGTGTGTGCCGATCAAGTTCGCCGGCCAGACGGTCGGCGCACTTTCCGTCGACCGGGCCGCCAAAGGGGCCGATCTTTCCGGGGAGTTGGCCTTTCTCGAGGTCGTCGCCAATCTCCTGGCCCCGAGGGTGCACGCCCGCCGGGTCCAGGAGGAAAATACCCGGCTGAAGGAGGCCATCGGTCGGCACGGACCCTTGGGCACCGTGGTCGGCAACGCCAACTCGATGCGCCGGGTGGCGGAACAGATCGACCAGGTGGCCCAGACCATGACCACGGTGTTGATCACCGGGGAGACCGGCACCGGCAAAGGCCTGGTGGCAAGTGAGATTCACTACCGCAGCCCCCGCAGCGACAAGCCGATGATCCGCCTGGACTGCGGGGCGATTCCGGAGAACCTGGTCGAGAGCGAGATCTTCGGCCATGTTCGCGGGGCGTTTACCGGGGCCATTGAAAACCGCATCGGCAAGTTCGAACTGGCCCGCGGCGGCACCATCTTTCTCGACGAGATCGGGGAGCTGCCCCTGGCCTCTCAGGTCAAGCTCCTGCGGGTGCTCGAAGAGCGCGAGTTCGAACGGGTCGGGGGCGGCAAAACCATCAAAACCGACGCCCGGGTGATTATTGCCACCAACCGCGACCTTGAGAAGGAGGTTGCCGCCGGACGTTTTCGTTCCGACCTCTATTATCGCTTGAGTGTTTTCCCGATCCACCTGCCCCCGCTGCGGGAACGCGGCGCCGATATCATCCTGCTGGCCGACTACTTTGTGCAGAAGCTGGGAGACAAGATGGGCTGCAAGATCACCCGGATCGATTCTTCGGCCCTGGATATGCTGATTTCCTACCACTGGCCCGGCAATGTCCGTGAGTTGCAGAACTGTCTGGAGCGGGCGATTGTTCTGGCCACCGATGGCATCATACACGGCTACCACCTGCCGCCTTCCCTGCAGATGGCCACGGCCGCTGATGAGACCGGGGCCGGGGGCGAGAAAGGCGCCGATTTCCAGGCCATGGTCAGGGCGTATGAAACCACGCTGATTGTCGAGGCCCTGAAAAAAACCCGCGGCAACCAGACCAAGGCCGCCCGGCTCCTGGGCACGACCAAGCGCATTATCCAGTACAAGATCTCCACCTACGGAATCAATTATCGCAAATACAGCGGAGTCAAGGTCTGATGCCCTTCAGTTATCGTGTTTTTGTCTACGGGCTTATCTGCTCCAGTTTTATAACCCTGGCCCTCGGTCTCTACTCCCTGCGTTACCGGGACAAGCCGGTGGCCCTGATCTTTACCGGCCTGAGCCTGGTGATGTCCCTGTATTCTTTTTCTTCGGTGATGTCCGCGTACAGTCCCGATTTTCAGCTGGCGGACCTGTGGCTCAACAAGATTCGCTATATAGCCATTGTCCTGGTGCCGGTTTTTTTTCTCTGTTTCGTACTGGCCTACGAATCCCGGTTTCAGTACCTGACCTTTGGCCGCATCATACCCCTGCTGGCTTTTCCGGTTTACGACCTCTACATGATTTTCAGCCCCCAATACCACCAGCTGTTTATCAAGAGCGCGACCTTTTCCCGGGTGGACGGGCTGGTTATGCGGGTCAACTGGGTTCCGGGACCCTGGTTCTGGGTGCACACGTCCTATTGTTACCTCCTTTTGGCCGGGGCCCTGGGAATCCTGTTATGGTCGGCCTGGAAACACTCGGCACCCTACCGGCAGCAGGTGCTCCTGCTTCTGTTAGGGGCG
>WFRT01000202.1 GCA_015486445.1 Pseudomonadota bacterium
GCTGAACCGGGAACCGGGAGGCTCTTGATTTCCCGAGATTGAAAAGAGGTTGCAGATGATGAATGTTTGGGAAAAAGCGCTGGAGATTTTTGTCTTTGGTTTTTCGTCGGTATTCTTCGTCCTTGGAGTGCTGTCGATTTCGGTGGTCCTGACCCGGACCGCCGTGGCCCGGATGGACGCCAGGGACAAACAGAAAAAAGCGGCAAAACGGCAAAACTAAGGATAGTTTGATGTAACCGGCGCCGGGCGTTCTTTTTTCGCCCCCGGTTTTTGGGGAGTACACAGCCATGGTACAGACTTTTTTTGAATTTATCCATTCGATGGGCATCTACCACCTCACGGTTGGCAACCTGATCATGTGGGTAATAGCCTTTACCCTGATCTTTCTCGCCATTCGCAAAGGCTACGAACCACTGCTCCTGATCCCGATCGGGTTCGGCACCTTTGTGGTCAACCTGCCCTTGACCCACCTGATGGAGCAGGGTCAGCTGCTGCACATATTCTACCATTACGGGCTCGAGTGGGAGCTGATTCCGCCGATTATCTTCATGGGGCTCGGGGCGATGACCGATTTCGGCCCGGTAATCGCCAATCCCAAGACCCTGCTGCTCGGGGCGGCGGCCCAGTTCGGTGTTTATGTCGCCTTTTTCTTCGCCCTGGGGCTTGGTTTTACGATTCCCGAGGCCTGTTCCATCGGGATTATCGGCGGGGCCGACGGTCCGACGACAATTTTTACCACCGTCAATCTGGCTCCTCACCTGCTCGGGGCAACCGCCGTGGCGGCCTATTCCTACATGGCCCTGGTGCCGGTGATCCAGCCGCCGATTATCAGGGCCCTGACCAGCAAGAAGGAGCGGCTGATTCGGATGAAACAGCTGCGGCCGGTCTCCAAGCGTCAAAAAATTATCTTTCCACTGGTCACCTGCGGCCTGGTCTGTCTTTTCGTGCCGGCTTCCGCGGCCCTGATGGCGATGTTCATGCTGGGCAACTTCTTTCGTGAATCCGGGGTGGTCGAGCGGCTTTCCGGGGCCGCCCAGAACGAACTTATGAATATCGTGACGATCTTTCTCGGGATTGCCGTCGGCGGCACCATGAGCGCCGAAGTCTTCCTGACCCCCAAGGCCCTGATGGTTTTCGGCATGGGCCTGGTGGCTTTCTCTTTCAGTACGGTCGGGGGCGTGGTGCTGGCCAAGCTTATGAACCTCTTCACCAAGGAAAAGATCAACCCGATGATCGGGGCGGCCGGGGTTTCGGCGGTGCCGATGGCGGCCCGCGTGGTTCAGAAGATGGGGGCTGAAGAGGATCCCCGCAACTTCCTTTTGATGCATGCCATGGGACCCAACGTGGCCGGGGTTATCGGCACCGTGGTGGCGGCCGGGGTCTTTCTGACCATGGGGCACTGAGTCTCTTCGGGGCTCGGGACAGGCCCGCGTTTTACCCCTGCGGGGCCGGGAGAATTCAGTAAATACGCGGTTTGCGGTCAATCGGAAGCTTCCTTTTCGGTTGACCGCAAACCGTTTTTTGTTGTATAGCTTAAAGTCTGGGTGGAAATGTCACTGCGAAGTAGTGGCATTTGTTTTTTTATTGCAGAAGTCATGTGCGAGGGTGGCGGAATTGGCAGACGCACTAGACTTAGGATCTAGCGGTTTTACCGTGGGGGTTCAAGTCCCCCCTCTCGCACCATTTTTTCGCAGGTGAGTCGGCCTTTCTTTGTATCGAGGGCTTATCTGTATATTGTCTGGATGTTCCAGGGCCGCGGGCGGCAGATGAAATGACCCGTGTCCGGCCGGGACCGAGGTTGGTTTTTTATGGATGTAAAGGTTAACGACATCAGTTCGGTAAAAAAGAAGCTGGAAATTAAGATCGATCCCGAAACCATCAAGAAAAAGCTTGAGGGGATTTACAATCGGCTGCGGAAAAAAGCCAAAATCAAGGGGTTTCGTCCGGGCAAAGCGCCGCTCAACCTGATCCGGCGGCTCTACCGGGAGCAGGCCCGGGTGGAGGCTGTTGAGGGCCTGGTCCAGGAGGGCTACAGCACCGCCCTGGCGGAAAATGACCTTGTGCCCCTGGCCCAGCCCGAGATTGAAAATCTCTCGTTTCCCGAGGATGAAAGCCTGATTACTTTCGAGGCCACGATCGAGGTGGCGCCGGTTTTCGAGATCGAGAGTTACGACGACATCAAGCTGGACAAGCCCGAGATCAAGGTTGGCGAGGAAGAGGTCGAAGCCGAGCTCGACAAACTGCGCCAGAGCATGGCCCAGTATAAAACTGTCGACGAGCGCCCGGCCCGGGAGGGTGATGTTCTGGTCATCGATTTTGTCGGCCGCATTGACGGTGAAGAGTTCGAGGGCGGCAAGGCCGAGGACTTTACGATCGAAATCGGCAGCGGCCGCTTTATCCCCGAACTCGAAGAAAAGCTGGTCGGACTGGAGTCCGGCCAGACCTACGATTTGGAAGCGACTTTCCCCGAAGACTATCACAAGGAGGAGCTGGCCGGCAAGAGCGCGGTTTTCACGGTGACCGTCAAGGCGATCCGGGAGAAGGAACTGCCCGAGCTCAACGATGATCTGGCGGTCCAGATCTCCGGCGGCGAGATGGAGAGCCTGGTCGAATTGCGGGAGAAGATGACCGAATACGTGACCTCCTCGAAGGAGGCCGAAGCGCGCAACCGGCTCATCGACGAACTGATGGAGGCCCTGCGCGGCAAGGTCGATTTTGAACTGCCCGAATGCCTGGTCAGGGATGAACAGGAAAACGCCCTGATGACCATGCGTTCCCGCCTGATGTCCCAGGGGTTCGACCAGGAAACGGTTGAACAGCTGACGGCCACGGGCCGTGAAAAGATGGCGGAGGAAGCCCGCAGGACGGTTAAAAACACCCTGATCCTCGAATACCTGGCCCGCAAGGAGAAGATCGACAGCACCCCCGATGAAATCAGCGCCGCTTTCCAGCGCTTCCTGCAGCGGAGCGGGGAGAACCCGCAGGATGTTTTCGAACGTTTCAAGGGCCGGGAAAGCGAACTTACCGGAATGCTCAAACGTGATGTGATTATCGAAAAGACGATCACTTTCATGCTTGACAAGGCTACCGGCGGGGAGCCTGCCGGGAGTGAGGAGGAAGCGGCGGCGACCGCGTCCGAAGAACTCGCCGAAGAGGAGCCTGGCGGAACTTCAGAAGACGCCGGAAGCGATTGATTTTTTACCGGGATTTTATTAAATACGGTTTATCCGTTGCCGTTCCGGCCCGGCTGCCGGCCGGGCCGGAAAATGAAAAAATTTGTGATCAGGAGAATAATTGAGATGAGTTTTCTGCCGATGGTGGTCGAGCAGAGTCCCGGGGGAGAGCGGGCCTACGACATCTATTCCCGCTTGCTGCGTGACCGGATTGTTTTTCTGGGTACTCCAATTGACGACAACGTCGCCAATGCGATTATCGCCCAGCTCCTGTTTCTCGAAGCTGACGATCCCGACCGGGACATCAATGTCTATGTCAACTCGCCCGGCGGGTCGGTGACAGCGGGGATGGCGATTTACGATACCATGCAGTTTGTCAAGCCCGACATCACGACCATCTGTGTCGGCCAGGCCGCGAGCATGGGGGCCCTGCTGCTGGCTGCCGGGACGGCCGGCAAACGTTATGCCCTGCCCCATTCCCGCATCCTCCTGCACCAGCCGATGGGCGGATTTTCCGGCCAGGCCACCGACATCGAGATTCACGCCCGGGAGATACTGCGCTTAAAGCAGGATCTCAACCGCATTTTGCAGCATCATACCGGCCGCGACCTGGAGGAACTGCAGAAAGATACCGAGCGGGATTTCTTCATGTCCAGCCGGCAGGCCCTGGAATACGGGGTGATCGATGAAATAATCAAAAGCCGTCAGCCGGCCGGGGAGGAGTAGAAGATGGCCCGGAAAAAGGATCAGGACATGCTGCGGTGTTCGTTCTGCGGAAAAGACCAGAACAGCGTCAAAAAATTGATTGCCGGTCCTTCGGTCTTTATCTGCAACGAGTGCATCGATCTCTGCAACGGGATCATTATCGGCGAGACCGAGCGCGAGACCCTGGCCGATTTACGCAAGACCCTGGTGCCCCCGCGCGTCATCAAGGAAAGTCTTGACGAATATATTATCGGTCAGGATGAGGCCAAGCGCAAGCTGGCGGTGGCGGTTTACAATCATTACAAGCGGATTGCCTCGCGGGGGCTCGGCGGCGACGACGAAGTCGAACTCCAGAAGAGCAATATCCTGCTGGTCGGGCCCACCGGCAGCGGCAAGACCCTGCTCGCCCAGACCCTGGCCCGGATTCTCAAGGTCCCCTTTACGATTGCCGACGCCACCAACCTGACCGAGGCCGGTTACGTTGGCGAGGATGTCGAAAATATCCTGGTTTCCCTGCTCCAGGCCGCCGACTACGATGTCGAGCAGGCCTCCAGGGGGATTATTTATATCGACGAGATCGACAAAATCGCCCGCAAGGGCGACAGCCCTTCGATTACCCGGGACGTTTCCGGCGAAGG
Organism: Pseudomonadota bacterium; assembly: GCA_015486445.1. GTDB lineage: Bacteria > Desulfobacterota > Anaeroferrophillalia > Anaeroferrophillales > Tharpellaceae > JAADEO01. Next base: position 4,517 of record WFRT01000202.1, read on the forward strand.
GGTGCAGCAGGCCCTGTTGAAGATTCTCGAGGGCACGGTGGCCAACGTTCCTCCCAAGGGCGGCCGCAAGCATCCCCAGCAGGAGTTCATCAAGCTCGACACCCGGGATATTCTGTTCATCTGCGGCGGGGCCTTCAACGGTCTGGACGAGATCATCCAGCGCCGGCAGCGCGGCAACCTTCTGGGGTTTAAGGCGGCCGGTCCGGAAAGTTCCGACAGTCAGCTGGTGTCGGCCGAGGAGATCACTCCGGCGGACCTGCTCAAATACGGCCTGATCCCGGAGTTTGTCGGCCGTCTGCCGGTGATCGCCAGCCTTGGTGAACTGGACCAGGCCGCCCTGGTCAAAATTCTTACCGAGCCCCGGAATGCCCTGGTCAAGCAGTACCGCAAGCTCTTCCGGATGGACGAGGTGGAGCTCGAATTCACCCCGGCTGCGCTGGAAAAGGTGGCGCAGCTCGCCAGGGAACAGAAAACCGGCGCGCGGGGACTGCGTTCTATCCTGGAAACTATTATGAATTCAGTGATGTATGAACTTCCGGAGACGAATGCAAAAAAATGTGTCATCGAGGAAGAGGTGGTTGCCAGTGGAGCCCAGCCGCTTTACCTGTTTGAAAACGAAAATAAATCCGAAAATGAGGCAGAATCCGCATAAAACCACGCTTTTTGCTTGACGGGTAAAGGTTGGTTTTGCTATTAAGGGGCCACAATTTTTCAACTGTAGACTCAAAGGGGAGGGATACGATGACGAAAGCTGAAATGATTGAGGCAATTGCCACGAAGGCTGATGTTTCCAAAGCTGCATCGGAAAAGGTTCTCAAGGCCTTTATCGAGGTTGTCAAGGAAGAGCTTGGTAAGGGTGAGAAAGTGACCTTGGTGGGTTTTGGTACCTTCTCCGTGGCCAATCGCCCGGCTCGGACCGGTCGTAATCCCAGGACTGGAGAGACTATCAATATTGCCGCAAGCAACGTGCCCAAGTTCAAACCTGGCAAGGCTTTGAAGGACAGCTTGAATTAAGGATCCAAGGTTTGTGGGCGGGTAGCTCAGTTGGGAGAGCACCGGCCTTACAAGCCGGGGGTCACAGGTTCAAGCCCTGTTCCGCCTATCGCTGTATCGCTTGATTCGGGGGCGTAGTTAAGTTGGTTATAACGCCGGCCTGTCACGCCGGAGGCCGCGAGTTCGAGTCTCGTCGCTCCCGCCATTAATATCGAAGAGCTGCTTGCCTTGAGGCAAGCAGCTCTTTTGCGTTTCCTTATTTGTTGTCCGATTCCCCTTTTGCAGTCGTTTAAGGAGCCTGTCTGATTATGGAGTATAAAGAAACTCTCAACTTGCCCCGTACCCGTTTTCCGATGCGGGCCAACCTGCCCCAGCGGGAGCCGGAAACCATCAAGCGCTGGCAGGCGGAAAAGGTTTACGAGGCCATTCTCGAGCGTCACCGCGACCAGCCCGCCTTCGTTCTGCATGACGGCCCCCCATACGCCAATGGTCACCTGCATATGGGGCATGCCCTGAACAAGATTCTCAAGGACATCATCATCAAGTCGAAAAGCATGTCCGGGCACTGCTGCCCCTATGTTCCGGGCTGGGACTGCCACGGCCTGCCGATCGAACACCAGGTCGACAAGGATCTCGGCAAAAAGAAAGCTGAGATGAGCCGGGTTGAAATCCGCCGGGCCTGCCGCCGTTACGCCGAAAAATTTATCGCCATCCAGCGTGGCGAGTTTGAACGGTTCGGGGTTTTCGGGGAGTGGGAACGTCCCTACCTGACCATGAACTATCCCTACGAAGGGGCGATTGTAAAGGCCCTGAGCTCTTTTGCCGCCGACGGCAGCCTGTTCAAGAGCAAGAAGCCGATCTACTGGTGCGCACCCTGCGGCACCGCCCTGGCCGAGGCCGAGGTTGAGTACGAAGATGAATCTTCACCCTCGATCTATGTCAAGTTTACCCTGCTCGATGATTTGGGAAAAGAGTACCCTTTCCTGGCCGGCCGGGAGTGCGCCCTGGTGATCTGGACCACGACCCCGTGGACGATTCCCGCCAACCTCGCGGTCTGCCTCCATCCCGATTTCGAGTATGTCGCTCTCGATACCGAAAAAGGCGTGCTGATCGTGGCCGCCGGCCTGCGCGAAACCTTTGTCGCTGAAGCCGGCCTGGAAAAGGCCGAGGTCCTGGGGGAAATCAAGGCTGCGGA
>WFRT01000203.1 GCA_015486445.1 Pseudomonadota bacterium
ATTTCAAGTTGCGTATTTACTTCTTAAATGAGGCCAGGTACGCATTAATCGGATGAACCGATTTTTAAAGTTTCAGAAACTTGTCCATAATTCCCTATAATTTTGTAGCCCAACGGCCGGGATGAGCTGCACCGTAGCACTGATAATGGCGCTTGCGCCGATTATCAGTGTGAGGATGTCAGCTCGAGCCATTGATATCTGGCGCTCCGCGCCTGATGTCAATGGTGAGTTTACAACCCGGCCGATGATCAGGCAAAAATGACCTGACATGTTAATATTTATTGGCATTTCTTGTCAGGTTTACTCTTCCCCCTCCCGCCAGGGGCGTTTGGGGAGGGCGTTGGTGCCGGCTTCGAGGAAGGTGTCGGAGAGGTGGCGGCCGCGGGTTTCGTAGAGGCGGTTGGAACGGCCCCAGAAGAGTTTGCAGACCTCCCGGGCCTCGAGCCGGTCCGGAGAGGTGGCCGGCAGATAGATTTCAGGCTGGTCGTCGGTGACCCGGACCATTTCGGCCCGGACCAGGCGGCGCAGGATTCTTTCGAGCACGATGGTCGATTCGCGGGTGACCTCGGAGAGCCGTTCCAGGGTCAGGGGGCGGCGTTCATCAAAGTGGCGATAGACTTCGCTGAAGATATCAAGGATCAGGGCCAGTTCGACCCCGGGAGAAAGACTGCGCCCGTTGGCGTGGTAATTGATATAGTGCTGGGTGGTAAAAGCGATCTCGGCCCCGGAGAGAAAGACCAGCCAGGCCGAATTGAGCCAGAGCAGGAAGATGGGAACGGTGGCGAAAGAACCGTAGATGGCGTTGTACCTGGCAACCCCGAGCTGGAGGGTGACAAAGAGTTTCTGGATCACAAACAGGCCCAGCGCCGCGGCCAGGCCGCCGATCCAGGCGGCCCGGGGCCGGACCCTGGTGTTGGGCAGAAACTGGTAGAGCATGACGAAGGTCAGAACCAGCATGAAGAAGGGAAAAAGCTTGAACAGCAGCCCCTGGACCCAGGGCAGAGGAATCAGGATGTCAAGCCGGTGGGCGATGGCCGGGGTGTTGAGCATGGTCGTCGCGCCGATGCCGAAATTGATGGTCAGCGGACAGATGATCAGCAGGGCCATGTAGTTCATCAGCTTGCGGCCCGGGCTGCGTTTCTGTTCCACCCGCCAGATGGCGTTCATCGCCTCCTCGATGCCGCTGATGACCAGCAGCACCGCGATCACCAGCATCAGGGTGCCGATAATGCCCAGGGCCGCGAAATTGGTGCGCTCGACATAGTCGAAAACCCGGTCGACGGCATCATAGAGATGGGTTGTAAAATCGGGCCCGGCCTCCGGGTTCTGTATCTCCCGGCCGGACGGGTCGCGGTTTTCGTGAGCCGGGGCGACAGCGGCCGGGCCGGTGTGGTTTTGGTCATTCATCTCCGACTTGCGGGCCGGTTCTTGCGCGTCCGGCGGTCGGTCGGGTGCTTCTTTTTCAACCTTGGCGGAAAGGTTGTCGATCAGCCGGTAGGCCGCCTGGCGCATCTGGTCGCCGGCCCCCATCCCCTTGAGAACCGCCGTGCTCAAGGCCAGCATCGGCACCAGGGTGAGAACTATCGAATAGGTCAGGGCGGCCGACCGCAGCGTCACCTTGTCACGCTTGATCTCTTCGAAAAGGATATAGAGGAAACGACAGAAATGGCGCAGGAGACGGTCCCAGAACGGGAGTCTGGCGGGCTCCGGGGGCCACAGCCACTTGATGATGGGCTTGCTGTCCGGCATAATCTACCAGTTCACAACCGGCGGGCGGCCAGGGGCGGACGGCAAGAGACCGGCCGGCGGACAAGAACGGTTTTGAGGTTGGTTTTACCCCTTAAGTTGTGATAATACCACCATCGCCGGGAAAAATGAAGAAAAAAGAGAGCTTACCAGCGCCCCGGCGGCCCTGCAACTTTTTTCCGGAAAGAACCCGCAAGCCTTATGCATCACGACTACGACATCATCGTCATCGGGGCCGGCCACGCCGGCTGCGAAGCGGCCCTGGCGGCCGCCCGGATGGGACTGAAAATTCTGGTTTTCTGCCTCAACCTCGACACCATCGCCCAGATGTCCTGCAACCCGGCCATCGGCGGGCTGGCCAAGGGGCACCTGGTCAAGGAGATCGACGCGATGGGCGGGGTCATGGGCCGGGCCGCCGACCTGACCGGCATCCAGTTTCGAACCTTGAACACCTCCCGGGGTCCGGCCGTGCGCGGCACTAGAATCCAGTGCGACAAGCTCCTCTACCACCGCACCCTGAAAAAATTCATGGAAACCGCACCCGGGATCGAGCTGCGCCAGGCGATGATCGACCGGCTCCTGGTCAACGGCGGCCGGGTTGCCGGGGTGGTTGACGAAACCGGATGCCGCCACCAGGCCCGGGCCGTGATCGTCACCACCGGCACCTTTTTGAACGGCCTCATTCACATCGGCGAATTCCAGGTCGCGGCCGGCCGGAGCGGCGAATTCGCGGCCCACAGGCTGGCTGAAAACCTGAAGGAGCTGGGGCTGGCATGGGGTCGCATGAAAACCGGCACCCCGCCCCGGATGCTGCGCCGCTCGATCGATTTCACCAGGCTCGAACGCCAGGACGGCGATCCCCACCCCCTCCCCTTCTCGATCCACAGCGAGGCTATCGACCGTCCCCAAC
>WFRT01000204.1 GCA_015486445.1 Pseudomonadota bacterium
GGAAACGATGAATAAAGACGATTGCGGCCACCAGGATGAGAAACGAGACCAGCGTGGCCTTGGTGATGTTCAGCAGGTCGTTGAGGCCGGTGTAGCGCCACATGCCGCGATAGAGGCCGAAAAGGTAAAAGATGGGAATCTTGATCCCGACCAGCAGGGGCAGGGCATGACAGAACTGAAAAAACTCTTTGTTGTCCAGGTGGCCGGCAAAGCGGAGTTGGTAGGCGCAATAGTGGGCGGCGACGATGAGAACGATATCCGTCGCCAAGATAAGCCAGAAATTTCTTTTCCGGAGAAAAGAGTAAAAAAGCCGCAAGCGGCTGTGCAGCGAGGTGTCGGGCATGCTTGTTTGCCGGTTTAATTACGTACGGTATGGCCCGGTCGGAGTGATAAAGTTGTCGTTATTTGTTGCCAGGCGCTTGACCGGGATCAGGTGAATCGATTTCAGTTGAATTGACTGCACTTTTGGGTGACAGGAATTCACGGCCGAAAGCCAGGAAAACGCCCAGCATCAGGCCCATGATTCCGGCCAGGGCGACAATCAGTTTTTTCCGGGGTTTGACCGGGTGATTATGGGTGCGTATCTTTCCCACGACTTTCGTCCGGGTCAAAAATGGCGGCTGTATTTCAAGCTTGAGCTGTTTGATCTGATTCTGCAGTTTGGGTATGGTTGTTTCCAGGAGACGGGTGATTTCCGCCTTTTTCTGCGGGATTGTCATTTCGGTCAGGCGGCGTTTTTGTGCCCTGAGATCCATGATGTCGGATTCGTTGATTTCCTTGATCCGGGTTTGCAAATCGATGATCTTGATTCGCAAATTGGCAATATCATTCTGGAGATTGGCAATCTGCAGGGCAATCATCGTGGCCATGGCGGCATCTTTTTGCAGCAGTTTGTCCAGTTTGCGACGCAGTTCTTTGCTTAAGGCTTCTTTTTGCGATATTTCTTTTTCATATTCCCGGATTTTGCTGTGGGTGGTGGGAATTTCACGGGTTTGAAGAAAAATTATTTGGTTTTCAATTCTTTTGAGGTCGACCTCTTCGAGGATTTTAACCTCTGCCTTAAGTTGTGGCAGAACGATTTTACGCTTGTTTGACAACCTCTTTTCCAGACTTTCGATGGCGTCTTTTTTCTTTTGCAGAATGGCTTTGTAAAAGATGTTATGCTGGTTGAAAATATCCTTGAGGGGGGCCTGCAGGGCTCGGGTTGCCAGGACGTTGCTGGAGCCCAGGGCGGTGAGGGTAAAAAAACATCGATTTTCTTCTCCTTTAGGCAATGAAACTTTACTGAGATAGGCGTTGGCGGCTTTGGTGCGGTATTTACCGGCGGTGTGGTACTTGGTGTTGAGGTATTTTTTGATGACTGTACGGTTTCCGAAATAGACGGGGGTATTTTCTGTCTTCCTGCCGTTCTGGGTCAGGTAGTGGCCGATTTCAACCGTAGCCCGGGCCTCGTAGGCCGGCCTGGCGAGGAAGAATGCGTAGATGATTCCAAAACCGATTGCCAGGGCCGTGGTGGCGGCAATCAGCCATTTTCTTTTGACCAGGACATTCAACAATTCTCGCAGGTCGATTTCATCTTCGGATTGATTGCCAAGGGGCAGGCAATCGACCGGAATGGCTATCATCTGTCGGGTCTCCGGGGAGTTTTGGCTGTCTTTGTCGAGAGGCTTGTTTTCGTCCATGGATCCTGTCAGATGATAGGTTGATCTCGGGAAAAATTACGAAGGCCGACTTCTAAATCCTGCAGTTTTTTTTGTCAAGACAATTTAAGGATTGTGCGCTGGATTCCAGCCCCTTATAGAAAGACATGATAGGGGAGCCAGCCGGGGCGGCCGGGGTCTCGGTCGGGTGAAAAGTATTGGTGCCGAACCGTTAGTACGGGTTTGTTTCCCGTTGCTGAAACGAATAAAAGCAGAAAGCCGGCCCCAAATCGGGGCCGGCTTTGGCCGGTTGGGCGGAAAAAGGCCGGTGATCAGGTGGAAAACACCAGTTTGTCGCCTGCCGCCTCGACCCGGACGGTGTCGCCCTCGTTGATTTTGCCGGCCATGATTTCGTAGGCCAGCGGGGTTTCGAGATACTTCTTCAAAGCCCGCTTCAAGGGCCGGGCGCCGTAGGCCGGGTCGTAGCCGGCGTCGGCGATGAAGGCCAGGGCTTCGGGGGTCATCTCGAGTTTTATGTTGCGCTCATCAAGCCGTTTTTCCAGCCGGCCGAGCTGAATTTTGACGATCTCGGTCAGGTGCTCGCGTTTCAAGGCGTGGAAGACGATGATGTCGTCGACCCGGTTGAGGAACTCGGGCTTGAACTGGGCCCGCAGGGCCTCCAGCACCAGGTTTTCCATCTCCTTACTGGCCTCCTCACCGCCTTCCTTGCGCAGGTTTTCGAGGATGTACTGGCTGCCGACGTTCGAGGTCATGATGATGACCGTGTTCTTGAAGTCGACAACCCGGCCGTGGGAGTCGGTCAGGCGGCCGTCGTCGAGCACCTGGAGAAGGATGTTGAAGACATCCTGGTGGGCCTTTTCGATTTCGTCGAAAAGGATCACCGAGTAGGGCTTGCGCCGCACCGCCTCGGTGAGCTGGCCGCCCTCGTCGTAGCCGACGTAGCCCGGAGGCGCCCCGATCAGGCGCGAGACCGCGTGCTTTTCCATGTATTCCGACATGTCGATCCGGGTCATGCTGTTTTCGTCGTCGAAGAGAAACTCGGCCAAAGCCCGGGCGAGTTCGGTCTTGCCGACCCCGGTGGGTCCCAGGAAGATGAAGCTACCCAGCGGCCGGTTGGGGTCGTTGATCCCGGCCCGGGCCCGGATGACGGCGTCGGCCACCGCCATGACGGCCTCGTCCTGGCCCACGACCCGCTCGTGCAGGTGTTCTTTTAAGTGGATCAGCTTCTCGCGTTCGCCCTGGAGCAGTTTGCTCACCGGAATCTGGGTCCAGCGGCTGATGATTTCGGCGATGTCCTCCTCGTCGATTACCTCTTTCAGGAGGCTGCGGCCGTCGGACTGGAATTCGGCGATCTTTTCCTGCAGGGCGTCGCGCTCACGCTCGAGGGCGGCGAGCTTGTCGTATTTAAGTTCGGCGGCCCGATTGAGATCGTAGGCGCGTTCGGCTTTTTCGACCTCGAGCTTGACCTCTTCGATCTCCCGGCGGATCTCCTGGAGCTTGGCGATCTGCTCTTTCTCGAGCTGCCAGCGGGCCGTCATGTTCTGGCTCCTGGCCTTGAGTTCGGCCAGCTCCTGCTCAAGTTTTTCGAGCCGCTGCTTCGAGGCTTCGTCGCTTTCCTTCTTCAAGGCCTCGCGCTCAATTTCCAGCTGCATGATCTTGCGCGTGACTTCGTCGAGTTCGCTCGGCATCGAGTCGATCTCGGTCCGCAGCCGGGCCGCGGCTTCGTCGATCAAGTCGATGGCCTTGTCGGGCAGAAAGCGGTCGGTGATGTAGCGGTGGGAAAGCACCGCCGCCGCCACCAGGGCCGCGTCCTTGATCTGGACCCCGTGGTGGACCTCGTAACGCTCTTTTAGTCCGCGCAGGATGGAAATCGTGTCGGCCACCGAGGGCTGGTCGACCATCACCGGCTGGAAGCGGCGCTCCAGGGCCGCGTCTTTCTCGATGTAGAGCCGGTATTCGTTCAGGGTCGTGGCCCCGATGCAGTGGAGCTCGCCCCGGGCCAGCATCGGCTTTAAGAGATTGCCGGCATCCATCGAGCCCTCGGTCTTGCCGGCCCCGACGACGGTGTGGAGTTCGTCGATAAAGAGGACGACGTCGCCTTCGGCCTCCTTGACCTCCTTGAGCACGGCCTTGAGCCGTTCCTCGAATTCGCCACGGTACTTGGCCCCGGCGATCAGAGCGCCCATGTCAAGCGAGATCAGGCGCTTGTTTTTCAGGTTTTCGGGCACGTCCTGGAGAAAAATCCGCTGGGCCAGGCCCTCGACGATGGCGGTTTTCCCGACCCCGGGTTCACCGATCAGGACCGGGTTGTTCTTGGTCCGGCGCGACAGCACCTGGATGACCCGGCGGATCTCCTCGTCCCGGCCGATAACCGGGTCGAGCTTGCCCTGGGCCGCGGCCCGGGTCAGGTCGACGCCGTATTTTTCCAGGGCCTGGTAGGTTTCCTCGGGGTTCTGCGAGGTTACCCGCTGGCTGCCGCGGACCTCGGTCAACACCGCCAGGATCTTGTCGCGGGTAATGCCGAAGCTTTCAAAAAGCTTGGCCAGCGGGTCGCCCGGGGTGTTGGTGAAGGCGAGCAGCAGGTGCTCGACACTGACATATTCGTCCTTGAACTGTTTGGCCTCGTCCTGGGCCTTGACGAAAAACTGGCCCAGGCGGGCGCTCATGTAAAGCTGGCCGCCGCCGGCCCCGGTGACCGCCGGGATTTTGGCCAGCGCCTCCTCGACCGCTTTTTCGACGGCCGCCGGCGCGACCCCGATCTTCTCGATGACCCGGGGGATCAGCCCGTCCTCCTGCTGGAGCAGGGCCAGGGCTAGGTGCTCGGCGTCGATCTGCTGATGGTGGCGGCGCAGGGCCTGCTCTTGGGCTCCGGCCACCGCCTCCTGGGTTTTCTGGGTGAATTTGCTGGTATCCATATTGAAACTCCTTTTATATCTGCGGAAATTATAACTATTCAGCCGAATACGGGGTCGGGCGCGGCTTTTCTTCGCCAGGCGTTAAGATTTCTGTTTTTCCTTAACCGCTCCGAAAACCACCCCCGCCCCCTCCTGAAAGAGGGAAGATAGAATTTAGCTGAATAGTTACCGGAAATTTATTAAGTTGGAGCCGGCCCCTGTCAGCCCATGAAAGAAGGCGGCCTTGAGGGTGCGTTCGGCTTCTGAAGTAAGGTAGGCATCAACAGCCGGAAGTCAAGGTGTAACTACGGATAAATGCGGCAAAATATGGGAATTTTTATTGTTTGCCGGTTGCTTTGGGCGGATTGTTCTTGACTTTGGGTGGAATAATCGTTTTTACTCGGCCTTTACCTTTTGGCGTAAATTTTGACTTGTTTCGGGTTTGTCAGGTTGAGCCGGTAAAAGCTTCGGATGGCGTGGGGTCATGTTGGGCTGACGGGCGGCAACAGTTCACGGGGCGGTTTGAAGCTTGGCTTTTTCAAACCGTCGGAGGGGATGGATGAGTTTGATGGGAGAAGAGGTTTTTACGGTGCGGCCGCGGCCTGTCGGGAGCCGGGTCGCCGGTTTCCTGCTGGCCGGGCTGTTGCTGCTGGGGTTGGCCGGCCCGGCCGGGGCCGCGGGGAAAGGCCGCAAGGCGCCGGTACCCCGGGTCGGGGTTTTCACGGTTACGGAGATGGATACGGTGGCGGCCCGCACTTACGTCGGCCACGTCGAGGCGATCCAGAGCGTCGAGCTTCGGGCCCGGGTCGAGGGGTTTCTCGAAAAGGTCGATTTTCGCGAAGGCAACACGGTCAAGGCCGGCCAGCTTCTCTACCTCATCGAACAGGCTCCCTACGAGGCCCGGGTCAAGGCCCGCAAGGCCGACGTCGCCGCCGCCGAGGCCGAGGTTTCCCGGACCGGGCAGCATTTGCAAAGGCTGGAAGCGGCCCGGCCCGAAAGCGTTCGGGCCACCGATCTCGACAACGCCCGGGCGGCGGTCGCTAGTTCCCGGGCGGCCCTTGAAGCGGCCCGGGCGGCTCTCGTCCTGGCCGAGCTCGATCTCGGCTACACCCGAATCACGGCCCCGATTACCGGCCGCATCGGCCGCACCGCCTACACCCGCGGCAACCTGGTCAACCCGGCTTCCGGCACCCTCGCCAGGATCGTCCAGACCGATCCCGTCTGGGTCATGTATTCGGTCAGTGAAAACGAGGTCGAGGAGATTCGCCGGGATCTCGCCGCCAGCCGCCGGAAAACGGTCGACCGCCGCCTCGCCCCCCGTCTGCGGCTCGGCGACGGCCAGCCCTATCCCGAACCCGGCCGGGTCGATTTCGTCGACAACGAGGTCGATCCCAAAACCGGCACCATCGTCATCCGGGCCCGTTTCAAAAATCCCCGGGGCTGGCTGATCCCCGGCCAGTATGTTACCGTCGAGGTCAAGGCCGGGGCCCCCAAACTGCGGCCCGTGGTGCCCCAGGCGGCGGTCATGGTAGGCAAGCAGGGCCGTTACGTCCTGGTGGTCGGAGAAGACCGCCGGGTGACGGCCCGGCCGATTGTCATCGGCCCCGTTGTCGGTATCTACTGGAGTGTGGTCAAGGGGCTCAAACCGGGTGAAAAGGTGGTGCTTCACGGCCTCCAGAAGGTTCGGCCCGGCCAGCAGGTAATTGTCAACCCGGCTTCGGCCCAAACCAGGTAGCCGATGTTTTCGCAGATCTTCATCAAGCGGCCGCGGCTTGCCGGGGTGGTCTCGATTATCATCACGATAACCGGCCTGATCGCCCTCTTCAATATCCCGGTTGCCCGTTATCCCAATATCACTCCGCCCAGTATCATCGTGTCGGCCGTCTATCCCGGGGCCAGCGCCCAGATCCTGGCCGACACCGTCGCCGCGCCGCTCGAAAAGGAGGTCAACGGGGTTGACAACATGCTCTACATGTCATCCTCCTGTTCCAACTCCGGGCTCTATTCCCTGACCGTGACCTTTGCTGCCGGCTCCGATCCCGACATCGACCAGGTCAATCTCCAGAACCGTATCCAGCTGGCCACCCCCAAGCTGCCGGTCGAGGTCGTGGCCCAGGGGATTACGGTCATCAAACGCTCGACCGACACGATGGCGATCGTCGCCTACTACTCCCCCGACAAATCCCGCGACATGCTTTTTTTAAGCAACTACGTCAGCCGCAACGTCAAGGATGAACTCGTGCGCCTGGCCGGGGTCAGCGACGCGATGATCTACGGGGAGAAGGAGTACAGCATCCGCATCTGGCTCGATTCCGACCGGCTCACGGCCCTGGGGCTGACCGCCGCCGACGTCATTGCCGCCATCCGCAGCCAGAACATCCAGGCCGCGGTGGGTTCCGTCGGCCAGTCCCCGGCGGCTCCCGACCAGCAGGTCCAGTTCAGCCTGCGGGCCAAGGGCCGGCTGACCAAAATCGACGATTTTGCCGATATCGTCGTCCGGGCCAACGACCGCGGCGGCCTGGTCCGGGTCCGGGATGTCGCCCGGGTCGAACTGGGATCCAAGACCTATGGCCACATCGATACCTTAAACGGCGGTGAAGCGGCGATCATGGCCATCTACCGGGCCGCCGGGGCCAACTCGATTGCCACCATGAAGGAGGTGCGGGCCCGACTGGCTGAAATCTCCCGCAACCTGCCATCCGGGGTTGAAAGCAAGCTGATTCTCGACACCACCGAGTATGTCTCGGCGGCGATTCGCGAGATCATTTTCACCCTCACTCTGACCTTTCTTCTGGTCCTGTTCGTCAACTACATCTTTCTCCAGGACTGGCGGGCGACGCTGGTGCCGACGATCGCCATCCCGGTTTCCCTGATAGGCACCTTCGCGGTCCTTTTGGCGATGGGGTATTCGGCCAACACGATCTCACTCTTTGCCCTGATCATGGCCATCGGGCTGGTGGTTGACGATGCCATCGTCGTGGTCGAAAACGTCTACCGGATCATGCAGGAGGAGAAACTGGCCCCGGCTCCGGCGGCGATCAAGGCGATGGCCCAGGTCAGCGGGCCGATTGTCGCCACTTCGCTGGTGCTGCTCGCGGTTTTCGTTCCGGTTGGCTTTATGCCCGGGATCACCGGCCAGTTGTACCGCCAGTTCGCGGTCACCATCTGCACCGCCGTGATTATCTCGATGATCAACGCCCTGACCCTGAGCCCGGCCCTGTGCGCAGTCCTGCTCAAGGAGTCGCCGCCACCCCGGGGCGGCCCCCTGGCCTGGTTCAACCGGGTGCTTGATATCTCCCGGCGCGGCTACCTCGCCGGTTCGGGCTGGCTCATCCGTCACCTGGGGCTCGGCCTGCTGCTGCTGGCCGCGGTCTACGGCGGCACCTGGCTTATTTTCAGCCGGACCCACACCAGCTTTCTTCCCCGGGAGGACATGGGTTATTTCTACATGGATGTGCAACTGCCGGAATCGGCCTCGCTGCTTAGAACCGGCAAGGTCCTGGACCGGATCACCGCCTCGATCAAGGAGATCGACGGGGTCAAAAGCGTGGTCGGGGTCAGTGGTTTCAGTATCTTCAGCGGCACGGTCGACAACGGCGGCTTGGCGGTGGCCATTCTCAAGCCCTGGGACGAGCGCAAAAAACCTTCCCAGCAGCTGAACTCGATCCTGCGCCAGGCCCAGATGCGGCTGGCCGCGGTCAGTGATGCCCGCTGTTTTGCCTTCGCCCCGCCGCCGATCCAGGGGCTTGGTGCCAGCGGCGGTTTCGATTTCCGCCTCCAGGCCCGCGACGACCCCGACCCCCAGAAACTATTCGGAGTGGCGCTCTCGCTGATGATGGCGGCCCGCCAGGATCCCGCCCTGCGCCGGGTTTTTACCACCTACACCGCCAATACCCCGCAGATTTTTGTCAATGTCGACCGCACCCGGGCCGAGGCCATGGGGGTGCCGGTCAAAAGGATTTTCGCCACCCTCCAGGCCCAGCTTGGTTCGGCCTACGTCAACGACTTTAACCTGAAAGGCCGCACCTACCAGGTCAAGGTTCAGGCCGAAGGCCGCTACCGTGATGCCATCGACGACATCCAGCGCCTCTATGTCCGCAGCGACTCCGGCCGGATGGTACCGCTGCAGACCCTGGTCACCTTGAAAACCATTCTCGGTCCCCAGTCGATACCCCGTTACAACCAGTTTCCCAGCGCCAACTTTATCGGCAGCGCGGCCCCGGGGATCTCGTCGAGCGAGGCGATGGCCCACATGGAAAAACTGGCCCGGAAAATCCTGCCGCCGGGCTACGGCTACGACTGGTCCGCGATCTCCTACCAGGAGCGCAAGGCGGGCGGCCAGATTATCTGGATTTTCTCGCTGGCGATGCTGTTCGGCTACCTTTTTCTGGTTGGTCAATATGAAAGCTGGAACATCCCGCTGGCCATCATCTTTTCGGTGCCCACCGCGGTCCTGGGAGCCCTGGCCGGGCTCTGGATCACCCACCAGCCGCTTTCGATCTACGCCCAGATCGGGCTCGTCCTGCTGGTCGGTCTGTCAGCCAAGAACGCCATATTGATTGTCGAGTTCGCCAGCCAGCGGCACAGCGAGGGGCTGGGGGTCACCGAGGCGGTGATCGAAGCCGCCGCCATCCGCTTTCGCCCGGTCCTGATGACCGCCTTTACCTTCATTTTAGGGATCGCCCCGATGGTGGTCGCCACCGGGGCCGGGGCCGGCAGCCGGCGCTCCATCGGGATCACCGTTTTTGCCGGTATGCTGGTGGCCACGGTGTTCGGCATCTTTCTGATTCCGCTGCTCTTTTTCATCTTCCAGTCATTTCGGGTAAAGGGCAATGCCTGGCGCCGGCGGCGCCGGAAGGGCAGTATCGGGGAGGCCGGGTCATGAGCGGGCGGCGAAAAATAACCAGATCTGCCGGAATTGTCCGCAAGCTGCGGCTGGCGCTCCTGGTTCTGCCGGCGCTGCTGTTGTTAAGCGGCTGTTTCATGGTGGGCCCCGACTATCGGCGGCCTGAACCCGAGGCTCCCGCGGCCTGGTTGAGCCCGCTGGATGGCGGCCTCGAAACCGGCCAGCCGGCTTTAGGCGAGCTGGCCGGCTGGTGGCGCGTACTGCACGATCCGGTGCTCGACCGGCTCGAGGAAAAAGCCAGCTCCGGCAATCTCGATCTGCGCATCGCCCGCTCCCGGGTTCGCGAGGCCCGGGCCCGCTGGGGAATCACCCGGGCCGGGCTCTTCCCGCGCATCGATGCTTCGGGCTCCTACAACAAGCACCGCCTGAGTGAGGAGAACCACGGCACCGGCGACAGTGAAAGGCTCTATCAGGCCGGTTTCGACGCTGGCTGGGAGATTGACGTCTTCGGTGGCACCCGGCGGGCGGTCGAGGCGGCTGAGGCCGAGGTCGGCGCCACCCGGGAAGAACTCCATGCCGCCCTCGTCAGCCTCCAGGCCGAGGTCGCCTTCAACTACCTGATGCTGCGCACCGACCAGGCCCGGCTCAAGGCCGCCCGCGACAACATCGTCGTCCAGAAAAAGACCTGCGATCTCAACGATTCCCTCTATAAGGCCGGGCTGATCGACAAGCTTTCCTATGAACAGTCCCGCTTCAGTCTCGAGCACACCCGCTCCCGGGTGCCCACCTTTCTGAGCCGTATCGAGAAAGACTGCAACCGCCTGGCGGTGTTGCTCGGGACAACCCCGGGCAGCCTGCAGGCCGAGCTTGTCAAACCCCGGCCGGTGCCCGAGCTGCCGCCGAAGCTGGCGGTTGGCATCCCGGCCGAGACCCTGCGCCGCCGGCCCGACATTCGCCGGGCCGAACGCCGTCTGGCCGCGGCTACCGCCCGCATCGGCCAGGCCACCGCCGATCTCTATCCCAAGTTCCATCTTTTCGGCACCATCGGCCTGGAATCGCTCCATTACGACACCCTCTGGCGCTGGGCCAGCCGGAGCTGGGGCTACGGTCCCGGGGTTACCTGGAACATCTTCGACGCCGGCGCCATCCGGCGCAACATCGAAGTCCAGACCGAGCTCCAGAAACAGTCCCTGGCCGACTACGAACAGACTGTTCTTATGGCCCGGGAAGAGGTTGAAAACGCGATTGTCGCCTACGCCCGCGAGCAGCAGCGGCGCCGCTACCTCCAGGCCGCGGTGAAAGCGGCCGCCGAGGCAGTGCGGCTGGCGCAGGACCAGTTCCAGGCCGGGCTTGTCGATTTCAACAACGTCCTGGTGACCCAGCTTTCCCTGCTGGCGCTGGAAGACGAACGGGCCCAGAGCGACGGTCTCGCCGCCGCCAACCTCGTGCGTCTCTACAAGGCCCTGGGTGGCGGCTGGAAATGGCAGGAGCCGCCGGTTACCGAAAAAGGAACTCCCGCGGTCCAGCCCCCGGCCGAACCCGGCCCGGCCGGCAAACCCGGTTGAGGCAAAGCTTTGGCGGACACCCTTTTTATTACTCATGAAAAAAGCCCCGCTGCCGGGGCTTTTTTGTAACTTGAATACAAGTCGGTAGACACCAATAAGGGGTTGCTGAATTAAGAGGTAGAAAATGAAGACGAAATCAATCTATATCTATCCCAATGAAGAACGCAGCGGGTGCCGGATAATTTCGCTGGGGATGATGAGTTTTCTCAAAAGACGGATCAAAAGGGTCGCTTTTTTCAAGCCTGTCATTGACCAGTGCTGCGAAGAAGAGGAAGACATCAACGCCGTCCTGGAATACTTTCGGCTCGAGCAGTCCCCGGACAGCGCCTTCGGTCTCACGCTCAGTGAAGCGCAACACCGCCTGCTTTCCTCCGGCCATGTCGACGAGTTGCTGGGCGCCATCATTGAAAGATACAAGGCCCTCGGGGATGAATATGACTTTATCCTCTGTCACGGCCAGCGGCGGAATATTTTTGAGAACCTGGGTTTCGATCTCAATATCAAGATCGCCAACAGCATGGCGGCGCCCCTGCTGCCGGTGCTGAAGGGAAAAGGTCGCGATCCGGAGAGCATTTTCAACAATCTGCGGATTTTTGACAAATTTTTGAAAAACAGTGACGGTTCGGTTTTTGCCCTCTGTGTCAACCGGGTCGATCCCGAAGTCCTGCCGGTGTTGAAAAAGAAAGTGCGGGAATGGGACTACCCGGTTTTCCTGCTGCCGGAAAATCATGAACTGGACAAGTTGACGATGGCGGAAATCGCCCGGCAGCTTGGCGCCGACCTGGTGATCGGGAACCCC
Source organism: Pseudomonadota bacterium (assembly GCA_015486445.1). Taxonomy (GTDB): domain Bacteria; phylum Desulfobacterota; class Anaeroferrophillalia; order Anaeroferrophillales; family Tharpellaceae; genus JAADEO01. The sequence continues at coordinate 11,766 of WFRT01000204.1, forward strand.
CGGCAGCTCGACCGGACGGTCAACGGCAGCCGGGTGGCGTCGATGACCGTGAAAAACGGTATCACCCGTTTCCGGGAGGGGGATCTCATCATTGTCCCGGGCGACCGGGACGACATTGTCTTCGGTACTATCCTCGCCAATATTTCCCGGAACTACCCCTCGGTCGCCGGCCTGCTCCTGACCGCGGGGCTGCTCCCGGAGGCGTCGCTGATTGAGTTGCTGAAAGGGCTTGACGTGCCCTTGCTGCCGGTGCTCAGCCTGGCCGCCGAAACCGAAACGGCGGTCAGGATGGTGCGTGACATAAAACCGGGAATTACCCTCGACGGGGAGAGGAAGATATCCCTGGCCATGGGGATTTTCAACGAGTTCGTGGACCTCGAAGTGATGGAGGAGAGGATCGAGACCTCATCCGTCGACAGCCTGACCCCGGTGATGTTCGAGCATCTTCTCTATGAAAAGGCCAAGAAAAACCAGAAGAACATACTCCTGCCCGAAAGCGGCGACGAGAGGGTGCTCAGGGCGGCGGAAATCGCCCTGCGCCGGGGGGTGGCCCGGATAACCATGCTGGGCGACCCGGAAGAGGTCAAGGCCCGGTGCCACAGCCTCGGCCTCAACCTCGATGACGCGCTCATCATCGACCCGCGCAATTCCCCCTGGCAGGAGGAGTTTGCGGAAAGGTTCTACCAGTTGAGAAAACACAAGGGGATTATCAGGCAGATTGCCCGGGAGATGATGACCCGTATCCCCTATTTTTCCACCATGATGCTTGACCACGGTTATGTGGACGGCATCGTCAGCGGGGCCACCCATACGACCCGGGAGACCATCAAGCCGGCCCTGGAGATCATCAAGACCGGTCCCGGGGTGAAACTGGTCTCCAGCATCTTCTTCATGCTGCTCCAGAACCGGGTCCTGGTTTTCGGCGACTGCGCCGTCAATCCCGATCCCGACCCGGAGGAGCTGGCCCAGATTGCCATCAGCTCGGCGGCAACTGCCCGGGCCTTCGGCATCGAAACCCGGGTGGCCATGCTCTCCTATTCAAGCGGCGGCTCCGGGGTCGGGAAGGACGTGGAAAAGGTGAGACGGGCGACCGAGATCGTCAAAAAGCTGCGGCCGGACATCCTGGTCGAGGGACCGATCCAGTACGATGCGGCCATCGATCCCGGGGTCGCAGCTTTGAAAATGCCCGGCAGCAGCGTTGCCGGAAAGGCCACGGTCTTTATCTTTCCCGAGCTCAATACCGGCAACAATACTTACAAAGCGGTCCAGCGGGCGGCGAAAGCGCTGGCTCTCGGCCCGGTTCTGCAGGGGCTGAAAAAACCGGTCAACGATTTGAGCCGGGGCTGCAAGGTCGGCGATATCGTCTATACCATCGCCATCACTTCCATCCAGGCGGGGGCCGGGGGATGAAAATACTGGTCATAAACTGCGGCAGTTCATCGGTCAAGTTCAAGCTTTTCCAGGTCGCGGCCGGCGATTTTTCGGTGCTCGCCGCAGGCCTGGTGGAAAGGATCGGCGAGTCGACTTCCCGGCTGAAATTGAGCTGGCCGGGCGGGGAGATCGAGGATGACCGGCGGGTGGCTTCCCATCACCGGGCCCTGGAGACCATCGAGGAACTGCTGGTCGACAGGCAGATTCTGCCCGATTTTTCCAGCCTTTACGCCATCGCTCACCGGGTCGTGCACGGCGGCGAGAAGTTCCAGCGCCCGGTGGTCATCGACGACGAGGTGACAGCCGCGATCAGGGCCCTCATCCCGCTGGCCCCGCTTCACAACCCTTACAATCTCGATGGCATCGAGGCGCTCCGGGAAAAGGCTCCGCGGGTCCGGCAGGTGGCGGTATTCGACACCGCCTTCCACCAGGCCATGCCGGAAAGCAGCTACCTCTATCCGCTGCCCTACGACCTTTACCAATCGCA
>WFRT01000205.1 GCA_015486445.1 Pseudomonadota bacterium
CGATATCACTGACAACATACCAGTCGTAGCCACCCTCACGGCCATCATGGAATTCAAACACCCGGCCCGGCTGCGGCTGTTCAACTATCTTTTCCACCAGCCCAGCCAAATCTTCGACGTGGAGTAGAGAAAAACGGGAGCGCCCGGAGCCGGGGATTACGGCAAGGCCCCGGGCCAGCAGGCGAAAAAGCGGCAGCATCTCGCGGTCACCGGGCCCGTAGACCGCCGGCGGCCGCAGGATCGTAAACTCAACTCCCGCCCCGCTTTTCTGCAGGCACTCCTCTCCCGCTCTTTTGCTGACCGCATACCAGGACAACTCCGGCACCCGGGCCGCGAGGGAGGAAAAATGGATTATCCGGGGAGGGTTTCTGCTACTTTTAACCACCTCAAGCAGGTTTCCCAGGCCCGTAACATTGACCCGGGCAAAATCAGCAAAACCGGCTCCGCGCACCAGCCCGGCACAATGGATAACAACTTCGACCCCTTCCAGCAGCCGGCGCAGGCTGGCGAAATCTTCCAGGCAGCCGGCAACGGTTTCGTACTCAGCACCCCGGGCCGGACTCCGGCCCGGACGCAGCAGCCCTTTCACCTGCCAGCCCGACCCGCCGAGACTCGAAGCCAGGAAACCGCCGATAAAGCCGCTGACCCCGGTAATCGCGATTTGACCTTTTACCATTACGGGTAAGCTCTCTTTCTGTCGGAGCGCGGGAAAAAATAATCCCGGCGCTTGACAAGACAGCCGGGATATAAGGCAAACAAAAATTACGGATAAAAACAGGCGTCACATTGCGATTCAAACAGCCTGTTCATCAATGTCGGGGAAGGAGTAGAGAGTCTCGCTGACCGCCAGTTTCTCCAGGGGATGACGCTTCAGGAAACCGTTCCGGGCCCCGGAGCGGGAAAGCTTGCCGGAAGTTGTCCGGGGCAGGGTATTGCGGGGCACCAGTTCGACCAGGCATTCGATACCCAGTTCTTCCCGCACCCGGGCGTGCAGGCGCAGCGCCAGGTCGGCCCGGGCGGTCTGGTCCAGTTCCCGGCACTGGACCACCAGCACGGCCTTTTCCCAGCCATCGGTTGCGGCAATGGAAAAAGCCGAGGAGTCGCCGGGCCGCACTTCGGACTGCTGCTCGGCAATGAACTCGATATCCTGGGGCCAGATATTGCGCCCGTTGATAATAATCAGGTCTTTCTCGCGGCCGGTAATCACCAGGCTGCCATCCAGCATGTAGGCAAGATCGCCGGTATTGAGCCAGCCGTCAGCGGAAAGCACGTCCCGGGTCTCCTGCTCCTTGCCGAGATAACCCGACATGACGCTGTCGCCCCGAACAAACAGGGTGCCGCAGTGGCGCTCCGGCAGAGGCCGGCCAGCCTCATCCCGAATCTCGAGCTCGAATCCGGGCAGGGGCCGGCCGCAGACAACAAATTCCCGAACCCGGCCGGCGGCCTCGAGGTCGCTGACGGAACGGGCGATCCGGCCCCGGGAAAAATTTTCGGCGTCAACCGCATCCACGGCGTAGCTTTGGTCAAGTTCGGCGAAGCTGACCGCAAGAGAGCACTCGGCCATCCCGTAGCAGGGCAGGAAAGCGTGCCGGTCAAAACCGCTCTTTTCCATGATTTCGGCAAAACGGGACAGGGCCTCGGGGCGGATAATCTCGGCTCCGACCCCGGCCACTCTCCAGGAAGCAAGATCGTAACTGTCACAGGGCTGGTCGCGGAGGCGGTGGGCGCAGAGTTCGTAGCCAAAAGGAGGACTGAAAGAGATGGTACCCCGGTTGCGGCTTAAAAGTTCGAGCCAGAGCCGGGGCCGCATGGCGAAATCGCGGGTATCCAGGTAATCCACCGAGAGCTGGGAGGCCATCGGGGCGAGAACCATGCCGACCAGGCCCATGTCATGATAATAGGGCAGCCAGGAACAGCAGCGGTCCCCTTTCCTGATTTTGACCCCGTGCCGAACGATCGCGGCCAGGTTGTGCATCACCGCTTTCTGGGTGATAATAACCCCCCGGGGATAGCGGGTGCTGCCGGAAGTGTACTGCAGGTAGGCAACCTCGTCAACCCCGCTGGGGTTGAGCGGAGCCTTCCCCCGGGGCTCCGGCAAGCCGGCAATCTCGCCGACAAAGGCAAGTTCGCAGCCATCCACCGCCTGATGCAGAAAGGGAAGGTAGTCGGTCGGGGCCAGGGCGACCGCGGCCCGGCAGTCCCGCACCAGGCGCCGCAACTGTTCTTCGAAAGCCTGCCGGCCGCCGAGAAACATCGTCGCCGGCAGCGGCACCGGCACCAGGCCGACATACTGGCAGGCGAAAAAGGCCTGCATGAAGTCAGGACCGGTATTGGCGATCAAGGCCACCCGGCTGCCGCGTTCAAGCTTCAAGGCACTCAGACGCCCGGCAATCTCCTGCACTTCAGCTCGCAGACCGGCATAGGGCAACACCGATTTCAAACGCCCGCGGCCATCATAAAAATTGTACCCGGTGTCACCCTCGGCCGCATAATCGAGCGCTGCCGCCAGGGTTTTGAAATCGGCTCCCCGTAACGGGATGTTGTTTTCGGTTGGAGTACTGTCCATATCCTGCCAACCCCCATGCCGGGGACTAAATATTTAACAGCTTAAATACACAAACCTCCCGCCGACCCGGCGGAAAGCCCGCGAAACCGTTTTCAACTGCGACACGAAAAAGCCCGGGCGGCAAACCCGAGAGCGCTATCTCTCCTGTCGACAACAGCCGGTTTTCACCAGACTGACGGACAAAAGACCTTATGGATTATAATCTTAAACCAAAACTACCGCAAAAGTCAAATATTTTTACCTCAAACCGGCTGCAAGCCCCCGGGCCGCACCCGCAAGTTGCGATTTTAGCGTACGATTTTCACGCGCGGTCCGCCGGAAAACATTATCACCCCGCTAACAGTAATATTATGAAGAAAACATGAAGACGGCCCGGGAAATTAAAATTGACAGGAGAGCAAAAGGCGGATAGAAACATGTTTGTGCACCTCCTGGAACCACCGGGCGTGCCGAGCCGACAATCCCCTGCTTCGGACTTTCTCTCATGACCAACAGCCAACTGCGTATCAAGCCCGCTGAAGGCCGCGCCGGGCGCGCCGAGTTCATTCGGGTTCCCTGGCGGCTTTACCGGGACGACCCGGCCTGGGTCCCGCCCCTGCTGCTTGACAAAAAGCTGCAGTTGTCCCCGAAAAACCCCTATTTTCAACACGCCCGGGCGGCTTTCTGGACAGCCTGGCGGGGCCCCACGCCGGTGGGGCGGATCAGCGCCCAGATAGACCAGCTCCACCTCCAGCGTTACGACGACGACTGCGGCTTCTTCGGCATGCTCGAGGCCGAAAACAACCCCGAAACCTTTGCCGCCCTGCTCCAGACGGCCGAGTCCTGGCTCCGGCGCCAGGGCATGAAACGAATCCGCGGCCCCTTCAACCTCTCGATCAATCAGGAGTGCGGCCTGCTGGTCGAGGGTTTCGACACACCGCCCTACATCATGATGGGCCATGCCCGGCCCTACTACGCCTCCCGGCTTGCCGAACTCGGCTACCACGGAGAAAAGGATCTTCTCGCCTACCAGGTTGAGCCCTGGTTCAAGACTCCCCGGGCCATGACCATAGCCATCCGCCGAATGGGCGGCCGGGTCACGACCCGCCGGCTCGCCACCACAAAGATCGACGAGGAGATGAAACTTCTCGGGGACATTTTCAACGACGCCTGGTCGGAAAACTGGGGCTTCATACCGATGACCCCGGCTGAAATCAAGCAGATGGGCGAGGAACTCCGCTACCTGGTCCCGCGCCGGGGCATCATCTTCGCGATGGTCGACGGGGAACCGGCGGGGATGATCGTCGGCCTGCCCAACCTCAACGAGGCGATTGCCGATCTCAACGGCCGGCTCCTGCCCTTCGGCTGGGCCCGGCTCCTCTGGCGGCTCAAGATCGGCTACCCGAAAAGCGGCCGGGTGGCCCTGATGGGAATTCGCAAAAAGTTCCAGCACGGCACCCTGGGGGCGGCCCTGGCCTTCACCCTGATCGACCAGGCCAGGATGCATTTTGTCCGCATGGGAGTCACCGAGGTGGAACAGTCCTGGATCCTCGAAGACAACGAAGGCATGCGCAAGATCCTGGAAGCCATCGGCAGCCGCATTTCCAAACGCTACCGCATCTACGGGCGGCGACTTGAGGGCTGAGCAGGCGGACAGGAACCCATGAACAAAAAGTTCACCGCCCTCGTGCTGGCCGGAGACCGGGGTCCCGAAGATCCCCTGCTTCAGGCCGCCGGCGTTCCCGGCAAGGCCCTGGTAGAGATCAACGGCCAAATCATGCTGGCAAGGGTCATCGAAGCCCTGCTTGAAGCCGCCGAGGTCGACCGAGTCATGGTCTCCGGCCCCCCCGGAGACATCGTCGAAGGTTCCCAAACCTTAAAAAAGCTGCTGGCCCGGCCCCGGGTCGGCTGGCGGGAAAACGCGGCTTCCCCGAGCCGCAGCGCCGAACAGGCGCTGTGTGAAATCGCCCCGGAAAAACCGGTGCTGCTGACAACCGCCGACCACGCCCTGCTGCAGCCTGAAATGGTGGATTTTTTCTGCCGGCAGGCAGGAGAAAGCCGGGCCGACCTGGCCGTGGGCATGGAGGACTACCGGCTTCTTGAGAAAGCCTATCCGGAAAGCCGCAGGACCGTGACCCGCTTCAGGGACGGGCCATACTGCTCCTGCAACCTGTTTGCTTTCCTGACCCCGCAAAGCCGGGGCGCGGCCCATTTCTGGCGGCAGGTGGAGCAGGAGCGCAAGAAACCCCTGCGGCTGATCTCCCTCTGCGGCTGGCCTACCGTGCTGAGTTTCATGCTCGGCCGCCTGACCCTGGACGATGCCCTGCAGCGCCTGGCCCGGCGCATGGGGCTGTCGGCAAAGGCCATCCGGATGCCCTTTGCCGAGGCCGCCATCGATGTCGACAAGCCGGAAGACCTGGAACTGGTGCGAAAAATTGTCTCCGCCCGGGCCCCAGCCCCGGAAAAAGATCCGGATTAAAGTCCCAGCCGGCCAGCTTGAACCAGCTTCTCGGCCCGCTCAAGATCCTCCGGGAAATCGATCTCCTGCCAGTCCAGACCGGCCACCGAACAGGTCCAGACCCGATCTTCGCTCGCCATCTCATCGATCACCGAAAGATACCAGCGCCGCCGGGCCGCCTCGTTTTCCAGGGCCTTCCCGAGGGAGCGGCGAAACCAGTCGCCTCCCCGGTCCCGAAACAGGATCATCCCGATCGATTCCCCGTCGACTTCGTCCAGGGCCAGGTCCTTGCCGATTCGCACCAGCCTTTCGCCGTCAAGCCTGACCTTCATGTCGTCGGCATCGTAAGCCGATTTCCGGCTGATGGTCACGGTAACCGGCTCCCGGGCCCCGGCAAGCAGGCGCTCCAGGGCTTTTTTTTCAAAAATCGTATCCCCGTTGATGAGCAGGAAATCACCCTCCATCAGGGATCTGGCCCGCCAGCAGCTGACAAGGTTGTCGGAGGTGGCGAATTCCCGGTTGTACAGAGTCTCAACCCGTAATCCCAGCCGCTTAACGTACTCCTTGCCGATTTCATCATCAACCAGTCCGGCCCCGTACCCGGTGACCACGGTCACCAGTTCGACACCGTTGGCGGCCAGCACTTCCAACTGCCAGCCCAGTACCGATTTGCCCGCCAGGGGCAGCAGGCACTTGGGCCGGTCGGCGGTCAGCGGCAACAGTCGCTTGCCCTGACCGGCACTGAGAATTACGGCTTTCATGCAAACTCCAGCAAAGGTGACAAGATTACACGGCCCCAGGCCGCGAAGGTAAGACCAGGGTAACTATTCAGTCGAATACGGGGTCGGGCGCGGCTTTTCTTCGCTAGGCGTTAAGATTTCTGTTTTTCCAGCACTCGCTACGCCCGCATTGCAAAACTCGCTACGCTCAAACAGTTGCAATGCTTATGGGCTCCCGCTCGCTGGGAAAAACAACGAAATCTTTCCGATACCGCTCCGAAAACCACTCCCGCCCCCTCCTGAAAGAGGGGAGATAGAATTTTGCTGAATAGTTACAAGCCGGGCAGGAAATAACACAAGCGACCGGCAAAGACAAGCCGTCGAAAAAAGTTTTTTCCCGGCCCCGGACCGACACTTTTACCGAAAGGCCGATGACAATAAGTTTGCCTTCGCCTCGTAAAACTA
>WFRT01000206.1 GCA_015486445.1 Pseudomonadota bacterium
AAACAGGATGCCGCGATCACCCATCCTCATCCGGTCTGCCAGCAGGCCAACGCACTTTTCGCGATGGCGATTGCCCATGCCATTCGGACTGGAATTGGGGCCCAAGACCTCCACAAACAGATCGTGCTCTGGGCCGACGAGATGGAAGTGGACGACTCACTCATGGAGGCGATCACCGGTGCTGCAGTAGCACCGCCCACAGATTACGTCCACCAGCAGGGATGGGTATTGATCGCTTTCCGGAATGCCTTGTGGCAGCTTCTCCACGCCTCGAACCTGGAGGAAGCCGTGGTCGACACCGTCATGCGAGGCGGAGACACCGACACCAACGCGGCCATCTGTGGGGCGCTTTTTGGCGCTGTTTGCGGACGGGAGGCGATTCCCGCCCAATGGACCGAATGCTTGCTGCACTGCCGCCCCGAGGCCGGGCAGGCCCATGTCCGCCATCCTCGCCCGGAATGCTTCTGGCCGGTGGATGTATTGGAACTGGCTGAAAAATTGATAGAAAATTGAATCTTGATATATGAGGATTGCCCATGACAGTGAGTTGCAAAAAACTTCAGTTATTCGACATCTTCGAATAACTGCCGCAGATGGAAAAAACTACAATCGAACTGTGACAAAGCTATGTCAAATGCTGTGACACTGTCTTTCAGACCTGATTAGTAAATTCCGCTCTCTGCTTCGGGAAGACGGGTTGTCTTTTTCTCCTCATTTCAGGCTACGTTGCTTGACTCTTGATACGCCTTTTGCTATTTTAAGATAATATCCTAATCTAAAATAACAAAAGGGCTTATTTTAGGATACCGAAAAATAATGAAACGAGAGCTCCAGGGACGTTATGTAACCATATCAACGGTGGGAGAGAAGGCTCGGGCCTTTGTCCCTGCACCACTGCCTCCGCAACCGCCCATTGAGTGGACGCCGGAGTTGCGCGGCAAGTTCGACCAAGCGCTGCTGGCTCTCGGGCGGTTGGACAGTATTTCCACCTTCCTGCCCGATATCTCCCTGTTCCTCTATATGTATGTCCGCAAGGAGGCGGTGCTCTCCTCGATGATCGAGGGAACGCAGTCATCGCTCTCCGATCTTTTGCTTTTCGAATTGGACATGGAGCCCGGTGTACCGTTGGATGATGCCCGGGAAGTAAGCAACTATGTGGCAGCCCTGGACCATGGCCTTGCCCGACTGGACGAGGGGTTCCCGCTGTCACTGCGCCTGATAAAAGAGATGCATTCCATATTGCTTGCCAGGGGGCGGGGCAGCCGGCAGGCGCCGGGCGAATTCCGCAGGACCCAAAACTGGATCGGCGGCACCCGGCCCGGCAACGCGGCCTTTGTTCCGCCACCGGCCGGGCGGGTTACAGAGTGCATGGGCAAACTGGAGTTGTTTCTGCACGACCAGCCGGAACCGACCCCGGCACTCCTTAAAGCCGCCCTGGCCCATGTGCAGTTCGAGACCATCCATCCGTTTCTGGATGGTAACGGACGTCTTGGACGGCTCCTGATCACGCTGCTTCTGTGCGAGCAGAAAATACTCCGTGAGCCCCTGCTCTACCTGAGCCTCTATTTCAAAACCCACCGCCATCATTACTACGAATTGCTGGACAATGTGCGTCTGACCGGTGACTGGGAAGCCTGGCTCGACTTCTTTGCCGAAGCGGTCATTGTGACTGCCACCCAGGCGGTGGAAACAGCGCGGCAACTTGTCGATCTGGCAAATAAAGATCGTGATAAGATCAGCAGCCTCGGGCGGGCGACGCCATCCGCCCTGCGGATTCATCGGGCCATGATGGAACGTCCCATCACCACTTCCGGGTGGCTGGTGAAAAAGACGGGCATCACTCCGGCGACGGTCAATAAGGCACTCTCCCATCTTGAGCGCCTGGGCATTGTCCGGGAACTGACTTCCCGCAAGCGCAACCGGCTTTTCAACTATGCCGGATACGTGGAGATCATGAACCAGGGAGCGGAACTGCCAGGGTAAAGGCGTTCGGACTTTTCCTGTCAACACACCAAGAGGAGCGGCCAGGTGATTCGAATCTGTGTCCATTCCCTGTTTGAGGATTGCGGCTCGCGCAGCAAATGGAACGCGAGCCGCAAGGCGAGTCCCGAAGGGATGCCATTGCGAAGCAGGGCACAAAACAGAGGGAAAGGGATTTCTCCAAAAACGTCCCGCCGTTTTTCACTGACAAATGTAGACAACTTTAATGTAATCTGTTATTCCGGCAAAGATCAGGCGGCCGGTCCGGATTCCCCCTGCAAACCACCCCGCCGGTCAGTCGATCCCTGGTTATAATACATAGTACGACGCGGTATAAGGATTGCCATTGAAAAAGAGGTTGCCCCGGCTGCTGGCCATAGCTGCCGTTATCTTCTTCTGTTTACCCGCTGCAATTCGGGCCGAGGTCGTGACCCTGGTCAACGGCGATCGGCTTTCGGGACAGATCATCAGCGAAAACAGCAGGGAAATAACCCTCAAGCACAAGGTCCTGGGGGTTTTGAAAATCCCCAGGACCCAGCTGATGAGCGAAGAAAACAAACCGGACAAGACGGAGGAATTAGCGGCTGAAAGCCCCGAGGCCGAGGTTCAGAATGAAAAAACCTCCGGTTCGGAAACCGCCGGGGAAGAGATGCCGCCGGCCACTGTCCCGATGATCACCAAGTCGGCAAGTACCAAAACCGTTGCTAAAAAAGCGGCGGCGACCAAGAATAAAATGACTCCGAAACTGCTGGGACTGTTTAACAGCAGTCTTGTCGGGGGCTGGAAACGACATTTCGCCTTCGGCTTCGGGGGGGAAAGCGGAGACGACGTCAGTTCGGAATGGAATACTGCCTTCGAAGGCGCCTATAAAGACAAGTCAGATCGCATCAGCCTGGCCGCGTCCTACTTTTACGAAACCGAGGACCACAAAAAAGACACCAGTAAGGGCCGCTTCAATATAATCCGCGACTGGCTCTTGCCGGACTCTCCCTGGTTCTACTACGGCTACTTTCTCTACGAGCACGACTATTTCAAATCCTGGAAAAACCGCTATTCCGTATCCGGCGGCACCGGCTACGATTTCATCAGCCAAAAGGACATGGAACTCAGCGGCCGCATCGGCCTGGGGATGAGTCGCAGCTTCGGCTCCGAGAACAGGTTTGAAACCGAGGGCCAGATCGGCATGGAGTGGAGCTGGTACCCCGGGGGCAACAAGAAACACCAGGTCTCTTTCAGTTTCATCGGTTACCCGATCCTCAACGACTTAGGCGAATACCGAACCTGGTGCCAGGGCAAGTGGAAGATCGATCTCGGCCTGTTCAAGGGCCTCAGCTTCGAAACCGGCTTCGAACATGATTACGAAAGCCAGAGTGAGCTGTCCGTCGATGACGAAGCTTATTACGACCTGATCTATTTCGGCCGCCTGGGAATCGACTTTTAAGTCCCGGCCGGATTCTTTATTTTTCCAGCCAGTAGCCGGCCAGGGGTTCGGCGGCAACCCTTTTTTCCGCCGCCGCCCGGCGGGCGATAACGGTGTCGCGGTCCAGGGCGTAAACCCCGGTGTCGAGAAAGGCCAGGCCGTCCATTTTCAACGCGACCGCCGACCAGCGCGGCAGTCGAGAAGCCTCCCGGTCGAAATCGACCTCGAGACCGGGCCTCAGCCAGGCGACCACCGTGGCCCCGGACTCCGGACGACAATGCAGGGGAACCAGATGCCGGACGGCCCGCTGCCAGGCTGCTCCCGTCCCCCGATTATCATCAAGAGCCCGGCGCACAGCCGTAAATAACTCTTTTTCACTGGCGTAGTCGCGCCAGCGGCCATCTTTCAGAATCCGGTTCTCGACCTTGGTGAAGGTCGGGGTAATCGCGGCAAACTCCAGGGTGACCCGGGTATTACGCCAGTGCGCCGCAAGGTAGCCGCGGTCGGCACCGAGTTCGACTCGATCGAGTTCGAACTTAAGCTCGTCAAGCCCGGCCACCGAAGCCCGCACCACGCTGCGCAGATCATTCGGATAGCTCTCCTCCTGTTCCAGGACGTAATGCTTGATCTCCTGCAGGCTGACCGGGACCGCCGAATAGGCGCCGCAGCCGGAAAGCAGCCAGGCCAGGAGCAGAACCAGCCCGGCCAGGAGCAGGCGGAACCACGAAAGACGTTCGCCGCCGAATTCGATTTCATAATGTCTGTCGCCGTTCATGATACACCTCCAAGTTTGCCAACCACGCACCGGCTGGTCTGCTGTCGCATAAGTTTTCCGGCCCAGCCCAGAACTTTGCCGGAATAGGCCTGCTTGTCGATTACCACCTTTTTCCCGTCCCGGTAAACCAGCACCCGGCTGCGGGCCTTGCGGCCATGTCCGGGACCGGCGTAATAGTACTCCAGCGGGTAACGCCAGGAACCTATTGTCTGCCGCTTCTCAACCCCCGGTTTACCGTCGGCCCGGGCCTGGTCGTACATCTTGTCAAGATACCACCCGCCAGCCATGATCGAGGCCTCGGGATCAAAGGGATCGTTAACAATCATCACCCCCTGGGAGGCGAGATCCCGCCGGGCCGCGGCAAAGGTCGAGGAGATGGTCTGCATCAGGCCCTTAGCCGAGGTCGACCCGGCCCGGGCCCGGGGGTCGCCGCCCGATTCAACCATGATCACCGCCTTGATAATCGCTTCCGGGATATCAAAAAAGTCTGCTGCCCGGCTGATTTCCCTCTCCCAGGCGGAAAGTTTGCTATCGACAATCCGGGCCAGTTTGCCCCCGCTTTCATCATTTTCACCCCGCTCGAGTTCAAGGGCAAAGGGTATCACCACCCGGCGCAGGCGGGCCCAGGGATCGCCGGGTGCGGTTTTTGCCGGATGGCCGGGTAGCCGGCCGGCTTCCGGCCGGACCCGGGCCGGGGCGGCGGCCGCGGTCGCCTCCAACCGGCGCAGGCGCAGCCAGGGATCCTCTTTTCCGGCCTCCGCCGCGGCGGCCCCGGCCGGAAAAGAGGAAAGGGTCAACAGGAGCAGCGCTCCCCCGACAAGGTATCCGGCAGTCGTTTTCATTTTCTCTTCACCCTTTCGGCAAAAGCCACGCTGACCCCGTGCTCGCCGAGAAACCTGAAGGCCTTAAGATACTCGGCCAGGGAAACCAGTCCGGCATCGCCGGCGTCAAGATAGAGAGTGCGGCGGGGCTTGCCGTCCGCGTCCCGGCCAATCGTTATGCGCCCGTCATCTTCAAGACGGGAAAAGTCCCGAACCGGGTCGTAGCGTTGCCCGGCGAAAACCAGGACCAGGCCCCGGCCCCGCTTTTCCAGCCGACCGATATTGACGGCCTTGACCGTGGCCAGCTCGGAGCGGCCGGCCTTCAGACTCTGCGGGGCCCGGTTTTCGGCCCGGCGGGAGTGGCGTTCCTCGGTGGTCATCAGGAGCATGAAGGAAAAGACCATGATCAGGATAAACAGATAGGCGAACAGGTCCTTGCCGGGATCGACGGTGGCCCCGCCCCCGGCCAATAGTGAATGACGATTGCGTCTCATTGTCAACTCTCCCTGGATCGAAATTTACCCGGAAAACTGCAGGTTCCTCACGAAAGGCTGCCTTCCGCCGGCCGCAGCGGCAGACCGGAAACCGGAAACGCGGGCCCGGTCTCAGCTTTTCCGGCCAGGGTGTCGCACACCTTTTCTTCCCCGTTCTCCCGCAGAATCTCACTGATCCGCAGCCCGACCAGGGTTTCCAGTCTTTTCAGCCGGGTCATGAGAAAACGGGAATAGATCACGGTCACCACAAGACCGCCGATAACCCCGGCCCCGAGGGATGTATAGAGAGCGGTGGCAAGCCCGCTGTTCCAGGCGGCGGCAAAAACCATGGTGGCACTTTCCCCTTTCGCCAGGCCCGAAAACATCTCGTTGAAGGCCCCGATCGAGCCGAAGATGGTACCGGCAAAACCGATCAGGATCAGGGTGTTGACATAGCCGTTCAGGGCCTGGAAATGGATCCCGATCGAGCCTTCGACCTCGGACCAGACCGCATCGATCACCGCTTCCCGGGCACTGCCCTCACTCTCCCTGAGGCGCTGGAAAAGGGGCTGCAAAAACTTAAGGCAGGCCCGGTCGCCGACCCGTTCACGATAGTCTCCGCCCCGGCTCTCAACCGTGCGCAGGTAGTCGTAGATGAGGATCAGGCGGTGAATCATCAGGTAGATATAAAAGAGGAAGACAAGCCCGAAAAAAAGTCCGAAATTATTGAGAAACCAACGAAAGAAATTCATTTTTAAGCCTCGCTCGCAAGGTTTTCACCAGTAACGGTTCAGATCATCCCGGCCTGGTGCAGGGCATCGATGTCCGGGGCCTGGTTGAAGGCTACCGGATCGATGGCAATGGTATGACCGTCGCGACTGGTCAGCTGCCGGGGGACGAAAACCCCGAAGGCGCCGCCGCCGTCGCGTTTGACGACATAGGCCCGGCCCAGGACATCGACATCGGCGGGACCAACCGATTTCGGCAGCAGGCCCTGCCGGCGGGCCCAGTCGAAGGCCTGGTTGACCCGGGCGTAGACCGAACGGCGGACGAAGTCATAGAGATAATAACGGACCTCGAACTTCTGCCCCGGCCTGAGACCGGCCCGGCGCAGTTCCCCGCCCCACTTTTCCCAGGGATCGCTGACCTCGATCACGGTAGCCGAGAAGCGGTCCAGCGACTGCGGCGGGATCCGGCGACCGTCGCTCAAATCGACGCAGCTGCCGTCGGCCCGGATAACCACCGGCTTCATCTGCAGAAAGCTGTAAGCTGAACGCAGGTTCTCGATCCGCAGCGGAATGACGGCGTCGTTTTTCGCCTGGCCTTCACCGGCCTTGCGCCAGGCCCGATTGAGCTTGTAATACTGCTCCCGGGCCACGGTGATCGCCGGCGGCTGGCCGGAAGAAGGCTGCGGCGTCGACCGGCCGGGAAGTTGAAAGGCAATTTTTTTCCCGGACCGGGACTGTGCCGGTTTGCGTCCGGACTCGGACTTGAGCCCGGCACCGGCCTTTTTGTGGGGCTGGGTAAATTTGATTTTCGGCAACTTTGCCACAGCCTTTCCTGCATCTGCAGGAGTCCCGTTCCCGGCGGCATATTTCCGGCTCATCTCGTCCAGGGCGGCGGTCGACATCAGCCGCTTTGATTTTTGCGGTTCCTCAGCCCGGGCCGACCATGAATTCTGGAGATCGGAAACCACCTCTTCAGTAACGATTTTTTCCGCTGAGCCCGCTGCCGGTCGGCCCTGATCCCGGCTCGCGACCGAGCTGGCCGTAGCTTTTTCAGCCGGCCCGGCCTCCTTTGGTTTTTCACCCGGCTGCGGCTTAGTGGCGACAGCCTGCGACGGCGCCGAAACGGCCGTTTTCGCGGCTGGCTTTTTGGGGGTTTGAGCGGCCGGGGCTGCAGGAAACTGCCGGGCCACCTTGACCCGTTCCCGGGCCGGGGCC
>WFRT01000207.1 GCA_015486445.1 Pseudomonadota bacterium
ACCGGCACCATCGGCGGCGGCATCGGCGAACACGAGGTCATAAAGTCTGCCCTGCAAGGGCTTACTGAGCGCCGAAGCCGCATCCTGGAGTACTCGCTGGCCGGTGAACAGGGGCTTGACTCTCCGGCCATCTGCGGCGGCCGCTTCACCGTCCTGATCGGCTTCTGGTCACCCCGCACGGAAACCGAACTGGCCCGGAACCTGGCTGCGGTGATGGCCTCCGGCAAGCTTCACTTCCTCTATGAAAGCCGGCCCGGGCCGAAGGAAGCCAGCCACCGCGCCCTCTATGACAATGACGGCAGGAAACTCAGCGGGGCCCCGGAGCTGCCGGAAACCCTGGCAATCCTGCCGGCTGCCCGGGAAAACGAAAAGATCATGAAACTCTGCGACGGGACGGTCGACGGTTTTCTCAGCCACCTGACCCCGCCGCCGCAAATGATCATCTTCGGCGGCGGCCACCTGGCCCTGCCGCTTTGTGAAATGGCGGCCTGGTGCCGCTTCTCGGTAACCATCGTCGACGACCGGCCGGAGTTTTCGACCCCGGAAAGATTTCCCGCCGCCGACCGGGTCCTGACCGCGGAGATGGACGATGTTCGTGACCTCTTTACCCCGTCACCAAACCTCTGGCATGTCCTGATCACCCGGGAGCACAAGCACGATTACATCCTGCTCAAGCAGCTGCTCGGCACGGAATATGCCTATCTCGGCATGATCGGCAGCCGGCGGCGGACCGCCAAGGTCAAGCAGCGGCTGGTTGACGAAGGCTTTGATGCCGCCGAGATCGGCCGGCTTCACTCCCCCATCGGGCTGGAAATCGGGGCCCAGACCCCGGCCGAGATCGCCATCAGCATCATGGGCGAAATCATCGCCGTCCGCTACGGCGTGACCATAAAATAGAATCTGCATGGAGTATCCGAAATGAAAAAAGAGTTGATCACCCTTAACATCAACGGCGACGACATCGAGGTTGCCGTCCACCCCTGGCGTACCTTGAACGAGGTTCTGCGCGACGAGCTCCACCTGACCGGGACCAAGCTGGGCTGCGGCACCGGTGACTGCGGCGCCTGCACGGTTCTGCTCGACGGCAGAAGCGTCTCCTCCTGCCTGACCCTGGCGGTCGAGGCCGAGGGCCACGAAATCACCACCATCGAGGGGCTCTCCCCGGAAGCCGACCACGGCGACCTCGAACACAGCCCGCTGCATCCGATCCAGGAATCCTTCATCCAGAAGGGGGCCATCCAATGCGGTTTCTGCACCCCGGGGATGATCATGTCGGCCAAGTTCCTGCTGGACCACACCCCGCAGCCGACCGAAGCCGAAATCCGCGCCGGGCTTTCCGGCAACCTCTGCCGCTGCACCGGCTACAACAAGATCGTCGACGCGATCGCCGACGCCGCCGACAAACTTGCCAAAGGAGAATAAGAAGTGACTTTACCGCAATTTAAATTTCTGGCTCCGACAAATCTCGACGAAGCCTGCGCCCTGCTCAAGAAACACCAGGGCAAAATCAAGGTCAAGGCCGGTGGCACCGACATGATCGTCCGCCTCTCCCACCGGGCCGTCAAACCCGACTACCTGATGACCTTGAAAAAGATTCCCGGCCTTAATGAAATCAGCTGGGACGACCAGGGCGGCCTGGTCATCGGCGCCCTGGCCCTGCTCCGCGAGGTTGAGGTCAGCCCGATCATCCTGGAACACGCGCCGATGCTGGCCCGGGCCGCCCACGCCACGGCCACCGTCCAGATCCGCAACATGGGCACGGTGATGGGCAATATCTGCAACGCCTCGCCCTCGGCCGACAACATCCCGACCCTGGTGGCGATGGAGGCCTCGATCGTGGCCTTCTCCGAGCGCGGCCAGCGGGAAATTTCCCTCGACGACTTCTTTCTCGGCCCCGGCCGGACGGCCCTGGCGGCCGACGAACTGGCCATCGCCATCAAGGTGCCGGCCCCGGCCCCGAAAACCGGGGTCAGCTACCAGAAAGTCTCGCAACGCTCCAAGGTCGACATCGCCGCCGTCAACATCGGCGCCCTCGTCACCCTGGACGGGGCCGGAAACTGCGCCAGGGTGCGGATTTCGATGGGCGCCGTCGGCCCGACCCCGCTGCGGGCCCGACAGGCCGAAGAGTTCCTTGCCGGCAAGCCGGCCAGCGCCGCAAACCTGGCCGAGGCCGGGCGCCTGGCGGCCGCCGACGCTTCGCCGATTTCCGACGTCCGGGCGAGCAAGGAGTACCGCAAGCTGATGGTTGAAGTCTTAAGTCAGCGGGCCCTGGCCGAAGCTTCGGGTTTCGCCGCCGGCAACTGACAGTTTTCCCCTAAGCGATTTACCACGACAATTTTTGCCCAGTTTAAGGAAGCAGCGATATGAGTGACAATCAAGATTTTTCCGTGGTCGGTAAAAGCCTGCCCCGCTCCGATGCCCGCATCAAGGCGGTCGGCGCGGCCCAGTACGCCGATGACATCTTCCTGCCCGGCATGCTCTACGGCAAGCTGTTGCGCAGTCCCGTGGCCCACGCCCGGATCAAGTCGATCGACACCAGCGCGGCCGAGGCCCTGCCCGGGGTCAAGTGCGTCATCACCGGGGCCGACATCCCCAAGATCAAGTACGGCAATTGGCGCCTGGTGCCGGAAAGCCAGGACGAATACGCCCTGGCCATCGACAAGGTCCGCTTCATCGGCGACGAGGTCGCGGCCGTGGCCGCCCTCGACAAAGACACCGCCGAGGAGGCGGTGCGCCTGATCAAGGTCGAATACGAGGAGCTACCCGGAGCCTTCAGCGTGGACGAGGCCCTGGCGGAAAACGCCCCGGTAATCCACGATGAATACCAGCAGCAGACCCCCAACATCAGCCTCGACCGCAAGATCAGCTACGGCGACCTGGACCGGGCCTTCGCCGAGGCCGACCTGATTCTGGACGACGTTTTTACCGTCCACGCCACCAGCCACGCCTACATGGAGCCCTGTTCCTGCGTCGCCGAGTACGACCACGACGGCCGCCTGACGATCTGGACCTCGACCCAGGCCCCCTACTTCGTCCAGTGCCTGCTGGCCCTGACCCTGGAGATGCGGGAAAACGACATCCGCGTCATCAAGCCCTACGTCGGCGGCGGCTTCGGCGGCAAGATGGAGATGCGGCCCTGGGAATTCTGCGCCGCCTTTATCGCCAGAAAACTGGGCCGGCCGGTCAAGTTTACCCTGACCCGCGAGGAAGAGCTCGCCACCGGCCGCCGCCGCCACCCGATGAAAATCCACTCGAAGGTCGCGTTCCGCAAGGACGGCATGATCCTGGGCAAGGAGTTCATCGTCCACCTCGACGGCGGCGCCTACAACAGCATGGGGCCGACGGCCTGCTTTCTCTGCGGCAATTTCGGCGCCATGCTCTACAACTACCCCAACTACCGCTACTACGGTGCCCACGTCTACACCAACAAGCCGCCGGCCGGGGCGATGCGCGGCTTCGGGGCTCCGCAGGCCCTGTTCGTGGCTGAAACCCAGATGAACATGGCGGCCGAAAAACTGGGCCTCGATCCGATCGACATCCGCCTGATGAACGCCATGGAGACCGGCGACGAGATTCCCGGCGTCGCCACGATCTCCTCCTGCGGCTTCAAGGAGTCGCTGCTCAAGGTCGCCGAGATGACCGACTGGCGGGAGCGGCGGAAAAACCTCAAACCCGGCCAGGGCATCGGCATCGGCTGCTACAGCTTCATTTCGGGCGGGGTTTTCAACTGGTTCAACACCCGCTACAACTTCACCCGGGCCGAGGTCCGGGCCTTCGACGACGGCACCGTCCACCTGATGACCATGGCCTCCGACATCGGCCAGGGCTGCGACACCGTCCTGCGCCAGATCCTGGCCGAGGAACTGGGCCTTAAAATCTCCGACATCCGTCTGACCGCGGCCGACACCGCGGTCACCCCGCAGGCCGATCTCGGGACCTGGGGCAGCCGGGTCACCCTGATGGCCGGCAACGCCGTGCGCAAGGCCGCCCAGGAGATCAAGGAACAGCTCTACAAAATGGTCTCGCTCAAATTCGACCTTAACGTCATCCACGACATGCGCTGCAAAGACGGCAAGATCTTTCCCGCCAACCGGCCCGACCGCAATATCTCCTTCGGCGAAGCCGTGCGCATGGCGCAGCGCGCCAACCGGGGCGAGCCGATCATCGGCTACGGCTCCTACACCCCGCGCAACAAGGGCCTGGTGACCCCGGCTTTCAGCTTCGGAGCCCAGGTCGCCGAGTGCGAAGTCGACCGCGAAACCGGGGCCATCGAGGTCAAATACATGACCACGGCCCACGACTGCGGCACCCCGATCAACCCGATGGCGGTTGAGGGGCAGCTCGAAGGCTCGGTCCACATGGGCCTGGGCTACGCCCTGTGCGAGCAGTTCATCATGAAGGAAGGCAAGACCTTAAACACCACCTTCCTCGACTACAAGCTGGCCTGCGCCGAAGACATGCCGCCGGGGGTTTCGGTCCATATCGATACCTACGAGCCCGACGGCCCCTTCGGGGCCAAGGAGGCCGGGGAAGGCCTGGTTTCGCCGACCGCCCCGGCGATCGCCGACGCCGTCTACCACGCCACCGGCTACCGCTGCATGGATCTGCCGATCACCCCGCTCAAACTTCTCAAAGGCATGAAAAAGATCTGAGCTCCGGCGGGCGGAGGGCCTGAAAATCCTCCGCCCGCTTTTTTCCTTCTCACTTAAACTGCACCGGATAAACCATGCCAGGCGCCCCCCGTCAAACCGAAAAACCAGGCTTTGAAGTCCTTGAGGCCGGGGCCCAGCCACCCTGCCTGAAACCCGACTTCGGCTTCTGCCGGGGCTGCTTCGGCTGGCAGAACATGATCGAGGCCGCCCTGGCCGGCGACCCGGTCTGGTGCCGGGCCACAATCCACTGCTCCGAAACCGGGCTCACGGTACGTTGCCGGGCTGCATCCCGCCCCCGCAACTGACACCGCCGCCTGGCAGCCGCCCCGGGCGGTTTGACTCCTTCCAGCAAATTCGCTATAGTTCTTTCCGTACCGGCTGCCAGAAAACCAGCGACCCTCTTCTCCCCCAACCCGCAGCAAACCGCTGAAAACCGGACTTTTCACCCTGTCGGATAAC
>WFRT01000208.1 GCA_015486445.1 Pseudomonadota bacterium
AAACAGGTTGGACGGCAGCGGCCGGGTAAAAATTTCCGGCTGCCAGCGGCCCAGGAAAAGAATGACCCGGGCCTTTTTGCGGGCCGCGGCCCACTCCCGGACCCTGAGCCACTCTTCCCCGTCAATCCGGCAGCCTCTTTTTTCCCGATAAAAATCTATCAGGTAGTTTTCCTGCCTGGGCTCCGGCCGGGGCGCCGCCAGCAGGTTGACCAGGGAATCGTCGACCCGGAAAGGCTGGCGAGCCAGCCGGGTCAGAATCCCCCGGCGGCCCCGGATGGCCAGACCATGCAGTTCATAAATTTTCCGACGCAGTCTTTCATGTTTTTTGATGGCATGATAATTCCGGGCCCCGGGCTTGACATAATAGTTGTAGAGCGGCTCCCTGATAACCCGGCCGCTGTAGCCGTGGGCCACCAGGCTGACACAGAGTTCCCAGTCCTCGTAACCATCCGCCATCACCGGGTTGTAGCCGCCGACCCGATCAAAGGCGCTTTTGCGAAAAACCGCATAGCCCATTCGGTTCTCGGCCAGCGCCTCGAGAGGGTCGCTGTCCCGGGTCGGCCAGATGAAATCCTCGGCCCCGGTGGAGTTGGTCCAGGTGTAGACAAAAACGTGTTCGGGTGAATTTTCTAGAAAGAAGAGGCACTTTTCGAGAAAGGTTTTTTCAATCGTGTCGTCGGCATCGAGAGGGAAAATATAACGTCCCCGGGCCCGGGCGATGGCATTGTTGCGGGCCGCGATTACCCCCTGGTTGCGCTGCCGGATAACCGTCAGGCCCGGCCGCGGCTGTTTTTCGAGCTCTTCCACCCGGGCCACGGTGGCCGGATCGGTGGAACCGTCGTCGATGAGAATGACCTCGAAATTCTGCCAGGACTGGGCTTTAAGACTGGCCAGTACCGGCTCCAGGTAGGCGCCGTAATTGTAACAGGTCACGATGACGCTGACCAGGGGACCGGAACAGGGGCGCTGACGCGCCACCAGGGGTTCGCCGGCAAGGCTGCCGCCGCGGGCCGCCGGACCCAGACGGTCTCCCAGCCGCCGCCAGCCCGCACGGGCCGCCGCTCGCAGCCATTCCCGACCCGGCTGGCCGGCAAACCGGAACCGGCCCCGCCAGCCACAGGCAAAGGTTTGCAGACGAAATTTCAGCCAGCGATAGAAATGGCGCAGCCGCCCCGGCAGAAAATCCATGAATTCAACCAGCCGAACCAGGGCCGGCTGCAGGATTCCGGAAACCAGGAAACTGCGTTTCAGGGCGTCCTTGAAGCCGGCCGGCAAGCCGGTCACCAGGCGGCAGTAGAGATGGGATAGTTTCGGCATTGTCGGTCAACCTTTATCCCCGGCGACGGCCAGAGCCCGCTGAACCGCTTCCAGGAAAGCCGTGCCATGTCTGCGGTCGGGTTCGATACAGCAGCCTTCGCCCCACTCGTTCCAGGCGTTGATAAAAAGATGGCGGTCATCCTCGTCAAATTCCCGCCTCAGACGCTCCCCGGCGGCCTCGACAAAAGCCTGAAAACCGGCGGCGTCGGCCCCGTGAATAATGGTCGCATCACCTTTGCGCCGCCGGGCCGCATTGTCCCAGGAGGCAAAAACCCCGGGATAACGTTTATATTCCGGCCGCGGCTTGGCCAGCATGGCGCGCACCACATCGGCATAGAGAAAAACCCGGTTGGCCCGGGTGCCGGGATGGGCTCCGGCGCGATCCTCACTCCAGCCGCCCCCTTCCCGCCAGAAAACCCGGCGCTTTAAGCAGCGCCAGTCCGGGGCGAACTCCACGGCCGCGTCAAAACCGTGCCGGGCCGGATCCTGTTCCTGGAAACCTTCGACCCGGAGCAGATAAAGCCCCGGGAAACCAGCCCGCCGGGCGGCCTGGCGCCAGGTTCCGGCGGTCCTTTCCGGATCCGGCAGATCTTCGCTGCGATACACCATCAGAACCGGCCGGCCACGAAACTTGTAATAGCGGGGATCCTGGAAAATGGGCAGCAGGAACTGGATGTGGGCGGCATCGTCGGCCTCCGAGTAGGTCTGTCGAATCAGTACCTCCCGGTCCAGGCCGTCCCAGCGCCGGGTCCAGCTTTCATTGGCCCAGCAGAGAAAAAAGGGAAATTTAAAGGCGTTATTTTTGCGCAGGTCTGCCACCGGTGTTTCCAGCAGGCGTTTTCCGGCAAACCAGTAGTGGTAAAAAACAAAGCCGTAAATCCCGAAAGACCGGGCCAGGGCCGCTTGCCGGACCAGAACCGAAGGGTTTCGGAGATCGTAATAATCCTCGTAGCCGTTGCCCGCCGGCCTTCGCGGCTGGTCGTGGCCCGGGAAAAGCGGCCGGGCGGCCCGGACATTGTCCCACTCGGTAAACCCCTTGCCCCACCAGGCATCGTTTTCAGGAATCGGGTGGAACTGGGGCAGATAGAAACACCAGGGTTTGATGGTTGAAAGCGGCCCGGAGACGACGCGCCGGCGGCGGAATCGGGCCAGAAAATCACGCATCATCGGCGGTTCTTCCCCCGAAAAAACGAGAGACAAGCTTTCCCAGTCCCCTCTCTTGCTTGTTTTCCTTCCGGGCCCGGGCCAGTTCGGCTTCGCATTGCTGCAGCCGCAGAGCCATCTGGTCATGGGCGTGCTGGATTGTAAACAGGCGCTGTTTGAGTTCCGCCTTCTCGGGCTCTCCCGAGGCCTCCTGGCGGCGACGTTCTTCCATCAGGGCGTAACCGAAGGTATCGGGCGAGACCGCCTCACCCAGACGGTCGCGCTGCTCCCACCATTCGAGACCGATACGGGCACAGAGCCGGGTCCAGGCCACCGCTTCCGGGGGGATTTCTCCAAACAGCACCGGCCGCCGCATCACCATCTGAAAGGGTCTGCCTTTAAGCCGTTCATATTCGGCGTGAAAACGCCGCCAGGGATGCTCGGCATAGGGTGCGTTGCTGGCGACGCCGCCGTGAAACTGGTGAAAACTGCCCTCGCCCAGCAAAACCAGGTAATCCCTGTCGGGATTGCCGGCGTGAGTCTGGAACAGATCGAGGATAGCCAGGCCGCCGCCGGGCTCCTGGAAGCGCTCATCAAAGCCCCCGGCGCCAAGAAAACTTTCCCGCCGAAGCAAAAAACAGTTGCTCTCCATCAGGGGGCCGAACCAGCCGGCGCAGTCGTAGGAAAGCCCCTGGCTGAGTTGAAAAAGCCGGTAGCCGTTGGCCCGCCAGTCGACGCTTTCAAGCAGCCGGTCTTCAGCCTCCTGATTGTAGCCCCGGCTTACGGTCTGGTTCTGGATGCCGGGTCCCAGGTGAAAACCGACCACCGAAATGAAAGGGTCAGGACAGGCTTTGAACAACCGCAGGGCCGCGGCCACGACGCCCGGCGACAGCATGTGGGCCCCGTCGATCATCACCATTACCACCCGACCCCGGCTGGCTTTGACGGCGGCATTGATACAGGCCACCGGCGAAGGGCTGTCGGTGGGATGAAAACGGTAAGAAAAATTGCTTCCGAAACTCTCCACCCGGGCCCGTTC
>WFRT01000209.1 GCA_015486445.1 Pseudomonadota bacterium
CCTCCTGGCTCATGTGCTCGCCGGCGTAGGCGATGGTTTTAAGGTTGGGAAAGGTTAAATTCTTCTGGTTGGCGATATCGGCCAAAAGAACGAACAGGGTCGGCAGCGAGATCATGGCGGTGGGCTTGAACGCAACGCAGAAATCGACAATCCGGTCGATGGCGATGTTGGCCGAAATCGGCAGGTGGGAGGCGCCGATCTTTTTGATGATCTCGTGGACCCCGAGAAACGAGGGCCACATGCTGCCGGCAACCATCAGGTTGGCAACCATGTCGTCCGGGCCGATGCCGATCTTTTCCAGGGCCGCGGCCTGGAGCGAGCACAACTCTTCCCACTCCCGGTGGGTGACCACGGTGTAGCGGGCGATGCCGGAAGAGCCGCCGGTGGAGCTGATAATCATGCCGGCCGGCGGCCGGGTCAGCATTACGGTGCTGCGCGGGTAGGAGTAGTCGAAAACCTCCTGGCGGGTCAGCAGCGGGATTTCGGCAAATTCGGCAAGATTTTCGGGAACCTTTTTGATCCGCCCGGCGTAGAAAGGCGATTTCAGGGCCGTTTCACAAAGCTTTTGCAGGCGTTTGCAGACCTCTTCGTCGCTACAGCTGAGCATTCTCGTCCTCCACGATGAACCGGTGCTTCAAATTTCCGGACAAAAGTTTGACATCCTTCAATTTAACGGTCACGAGATCGCCGCCGGCGGCCCGGGCCAGGTTGTCGTACTTGGCGGCGAACTCGAGGCTGCTCCGCTTCAGAAAGTCGAGCAGAACCTCGTGGTAGCGGCCGGCCAGCTGCTCGTTGGCGAAATTGTCGGTGTAGATGTTGAAGGTAAAGTAGCTGATCCCGTCGCGGGTCTCAGGGCAGACCTCGAACAGCCCGCCATAGCCATAACTTTCATCGAGGCTGATGAACATATGGTTGATATCGGTAATGGTCAGGTTGGTGCCGTAAAAGATAACGCTGTCGCTGGTCCGGCCGCCGACATAAAGCATCTCGCCGGGCAGCTCGGAGCCCAGCTCTTCCGGGATGATCCCGTCAAGGTCAGCCGGCCGGATGAGCCCGCCCCGATCCTGGGTGTTGTAGCGCACCAGGGGGATGAACTGGTCCTTGGTAACGATGATTTCACCGTCGATGATCTCGATAAAGGCCTTTTCCGACTTGGCGAAGATCATCGGCGTATCACTGGTTCCGAAAAACTCCCTTGAGAGTTCGGGCCGGGCGTAGAAATACTTGCGCAGGGCGATGCTGGCCGCGGTTTCGTAGCCGAGATCGCCGGCGTCGGCCGAGCCGAAGCCGGTCCAGAGGCAGAAGGGGTCGTCGGGCTGGTGGCCGAAGCGCTCGGCCATCCGGAGGCGGAAACTTTCGGAAAAGTATTCGCCGACCACCGGGAAGGAGAACTTCCCGGCCCCGCAAGCCACGTCCTCACGGCTGAACAGCGCGCTGAAAAGATTGACGTTGGAAGGGTTGGTGACGATCAGCACCTGCTCGAACTGGTCGCCGAACTCCTTGACCACGCCCACCGCTTCCTCAAGGTTGAGGCCGGGCGTCGCGCAGGCGATCCGCTGCTCCCCGGAGGCCGCGAGCTGGCGAATCCCGGCCGCCAGCTGCATCCCCCCGATCCACATGCCGAAGGCCAGGCAGACCATGATCAGGGTGCGCTTCTCATCGGTGTGATAGTGATCTGCGAACATCTCCCTGAGACCGGCGACGTAGGCGGCCTCGTCCCGGGGCCGCTTCGGCCAGTAGACGGTGCCGTCTTTGCCGAAGCCGGAGGAAGCCCCGATCAGGTGAACGTTGGCGAAATCGCCGGCCCGGCACAACTCGGTCAGGGGATGGTTCAACAGGTAGTTTTTCTTGGTCAGAACGGGCAGCCTCTCCCATTCGCCGACCTCGCTTATCCCGCCGCCCTCACCGAGCAGCCGGCTATAGGCCGGCACCTTCCGGACCACCTCGAGATAGAGTTCAAAGCGGTTCATTGTCGAACGATCCCTCCCCAATCTGTAATTGAAGGCAACTATTCAGCTAAATCCTATCTTCCCCTCTTTCAGGAAGGGACGAAGAAAAGCCACACCCGACCCCGTATTCGGCTGAATGGTTACGATAAAAAGGCTTTTCGAAAATCCCGGACACAGACTGCAAGACGCTCCCAGGCCATGCAAGTTGTATACCGAACAAACGGAAAATAACGACATAAAACCCTGGTTCGCCGCCGGCCCGCCCCGACTCTCTTGACAATCAGGACATAACTTCAGTTGCAGACCTTCATGGTACGGTAAAAATCTATCGCTCCCCGCCCCCGGTCGACACTATAAGC
>WFRT01000210.1 GCA_015486445.1 Pseudomonadota bacterium
AAAGCCGCGCCCGACCCCGTATTCGGCTAAATAGTTACAAAACCGGATTGTAAAGTTCCGGGGTAAAATTTTCAACCATTTTTCCGGCCCGGCTTTTTCCCGGCCGGACGGCGGTCCGGGGGTTTTGTTTTCCGGCCGCTGACCTTCTCCAGTTCCAGGCGCTGGCGGCGGCGCTCGCCGGCTCCCCTGGCCACCGGGATCGGCCGGCCGGTGTCACGATCGAGCCCGGTAAAATACATGGCGGTCGCCATTGTCCCGGGAGTCGGGGTGAAGTCTTGGAACTGGCGGGCCTTGAGCCCGAGGCGTTTGAGATCGGCCGCCAGACGACCCATGGCAGCCACCGTGGAACCGGGATGGGAGGCCATCAGGTAAGGAGAAAAAATCGCCTTGACCCCGGCCCGGCGGGCCATACGCCGGGCCTCGGAAAGAAAAGGTTCAAGTTCCAGGCCGTCGTTTTTATGCATCAGCCGCAGGACTTCCGGCACCGTGTGCTCGGGAGCGATTTTCATGACCCCGGGCTGATGCCGGGCCAGCAGCCGGGTCAGCAACTCAGGGGTCCGGCGGAGCAGGGCCAGCCGGAAGCCGGAAGAGATGAAAACCTTTTTCACCCCGGCCACGCCCTCGACCGCATCGAGCAGCTCCAGGAAAGAGGCTTCATCAACCTCCAGGTGACGACAGGGTTCGGGGTAGAGACAGTCGGGCCGGCGGCAGGTTTTTTTGCGGCAGGAGACGCCATAGAGATTGGCGGTCGGTCCGCCGAGATCGGTAATGGTGCCGCCAAAACCCTTCCGGGAGGCTACTTCCCGAACCTCGCGCACCACCGAGGAGCGGCTCCGGCTCGTCACCCGGACGCCCTGGTGACGGGTCAGGGCGCAGAAGGAACAGTTGCCGGAACAGCCGCGGACGATGGTAACCGAATCCCGAATCATCTCAAAAGCCGGCACCCGCCCGGCGGCCGGGTGGGGCCGGCGCAAAAAAGGCAGCTCGTAAACCCGGTCCAGTTCTTCCGGGGTCAAGGGCCGGGCCGGAGGGTTTTCCTTAAGCCAGCCGCTTTTCTGTTTCTGGAGCAGGATGTCCGGGCTTTCCGCCCCGGCCCGCGAGCGGCGGTCAATCTCTGATTCGGCGGCCAGGAAAAGTTTCCTCTCGGCGGCAATCGCCTCCCACCCGGGGATTTCGCTCAAGCCGGCAGGTCCTTTACGAAGCAGCTCTTCCCCGGCCTGAGGGGTCAGAAATTCACAGGTTCCGGCGATCCCGGACAGGGTTTCACCCCGCTGCCGCCGCCGGGCCGCCTCGAGAATGGCCCTCTCTCCCATCCCGTAGACCAGAAGGTCAGCCTTGGCGTCGGCCAGGATCGAGTTTCTGAGCTTCTCCTGGCGGTAGTCATAATGGATGAACCGGCGCAGTGAAGCCTCGAGACCGCCCAGTACGATCGGGGTTTCGGGGTAGGCTTCCCGGGCCCGGTTGGCAAAGACAATCGTCGCCCGGTCGGGCCGGCGGCGGTTTTGACGGTTTTTTTCCTCCCCGT
The DNA here is from genome assembly GCA_015486445.1 of Pseudomonadota bacterium. Classification (GTDB taxonomy): domain Bacteria; phylum Desulfobacterota; class Anaeroferrophillalia; order Anaeroferrophillales; family Tharpellaceae; genus JAADEO01. The sequence goes on from WFRT01000210.1 coordinate 1,526, forward strand.
CAAAATAAGGATTACCGGCGGGGGAAAAGGGATCGTCGTCCCGGACCCGGCCGTTGCCGGTATAGTTGGCGACAATCGAGTCGAGGTTGCCCGAGGTGATCCCGAAAAAGAGCCGCGGCCGGCCGCAGCGACGAAAATTTTCGCAGCCTTTCCGGCCGTCCGGCTGAGAGATAACCGCCACCCGGAAACCGTGGGCTTCGAGCCAGCGGCCGATGATCGCCACCCCGAAAGAGGGGTGGTCGACGTAGGCGTCGCCGGTCACCAAAACGATGTCGACCGAGCTCCAGCCCCGGGCCCGGCACTCCTCTTCGTCGGTCGGCAAAAAACTTTTTTTCACTCCGGACAAAAGCCAACCTCACAGGATAATGGTAAAAAAGATGGAGTTTTCCGGCGTTTTGCCCTATAGAAGCCGGAAAATTTCAATTTCTCACAGGAAAGGCGCCCCACAAAATGTCTCAACCGGAAAGTTGTTCCCTGGTAGCCACCACCGGGGAACTGGACGAAGTCTGCCAACATATCCGGACCGCGGGCCGGGTTGCGGTCGACACCGAATTCGTCTGGGAACGCACCTTTTACCCGGCTCTCGGCATCGTCCAGCTGGCCGTCGACGAAGACCGGGGCTGGCTGCTCGACATCCCGGCCCTGGCCGGAAAGCTCGAAGCCCTGGGCAAGATCCTCGCCGACCCCGGAATCGAGAAGATCATCCACGACGCCCGCCAGGATCTGACCATCCTCAAAAACGCCACCGGCCACTACCCGGCCCGGGTCTTCGACACCCGCCTGGCGGCCGGCTTTGTCGGCCCTTCGGCCAGCCTTTCGCTCAACGCCGCCTGCCAGAAGTTCCTCGGCCGCACGCTCGACAAGGGCGAGACCCGAAGCAACTGGCTCAAAAGGCCTTTGAGCCCGCAACAGTGCCGCTACGCCTTGTATGACGTTATTTTTCTGCCACAGCTAAGGGATCTGATCGCCGCCCGGGCCCGTGAACGAGGCCGGACGGCCTGGCTCGAAGAAGAACTGGAGATCTACAACAATCCCCGGCTTTACGATGAACAACAACCCCGGGAGATATACACCCGGGTCAAGGGCGCCGGCCGTCTCAAACCACGGGAGTTGGCGGTGCTGCGGGAACTGGCCGCCTGGCGTGAGCTTGAAGCCCGGCGGCGCAACCGGCCCCGCCGTCACATCATTCCCGACGACCCCCTGATAAGCCTGGCCCTTTCCCAGCCCGAGCAGGTCGATCTCATCAAGCGCGGCTGCGGACTCTCGCCCCGGGCGGGACAGCGCTACGCCGGCAAGTTGCGGGAAGTGATTGCCAAGGCCCGGAAAACGCCAACCGCCGGTCTTCCGGCCAGCCTGCGCCGGAACCACAACCGCAACCTGGCCTTGAGAGCCCGTAAGCTTCTCGATTTCATTCACGACTTCTGTGTCGGGCGGGAGCTGGAC
>WFRT01000211.1 GCA_015486445.1 Pseudomonadota bacterium
AAACGGGCAAAAAAGGCGTGGTTGAGACGGCCGTTTTCGGCCAGCACGGCGCTGCCGAGCTTGACCACCACCAGGCGGACCGCACCCAGGATTTTTTGACGCATCTTTTCCCCCAGAAACTAAAGCTCCGGTCAACCGGGTTTGCCGGGCCGGCATCCCCTGACCAACAGCAGGAGTTAATGTAAAAACCGGCATTTGTCAAAAAAAATATCCCCGACTACAGGCGCCCGGCCCCGGCCGCGAACCCGCTTCAACGGCTTTCCAACCGGCATCTTGCCGTCGGAGGAAGAACGAAATTTCTCCTTGAAACCAGGGTGACAATGTGATAATCATCACACAGTCGTTTAACAGCAATGAAACAAGCCTGTTTCCCGGGGCTGCGCAACCGGGAGGGCTATCCCCAGAGCGCCCCGGCCCCGCTCTCCCGGCAGGCTTTTGCGAACCGCGGGCGGGTTTTACGGAAACACCACAGGACAGACCGGCAATGAAAACCAAAGAGAGTAAAATCCCGGAAGCCACAATCAAGCGTCTTTCGACCTATATCAACTGCCTGGAAAGGCTGCAGGTTGAAAAACACCCGGTCATCTCATCGGAAATGCTCGGTGAATACTGCCAGGTAAGCCCGGCCCAGATCCGCAAGGATCTTTCCTATTTCGGTGAGTTCGGGGTGCGCGGAGTCGGCTACGACACCAAAAAACTGGAAGCTGAAATCAAGGAAATCCTGGGACTCAATTACAACTGGCCGACCACCGTGGTCGGGGTCGGGAAACTGGGCCTGGCCCTGCTCAACTTCACCCTCTTCAGCCAGCACGGATTCAGCATCACCGCCGCCTTCGACAACGAACCGGGGAAAATCGGCACGGAGCTGGCCGGCGGCATCATAATCCAGCCCACCAGCGCAATCGAAGACACGGTAAGAGACCGGGGCATCCTGATCGGAGTCATCACGACCCCGGCCGACGCCGCCCAGAAGGTTGCCGACCAGCTCGTGGCCGGCGGCATCCAGGGGCTGCTCAATTTCGCCCCGACCAAGGTCAAGGTGCCGGAAGAGATCACCCTGCGCAATGTCTCGATCACCAGCGAGCTTGACAACCTTGCCTACCTCATGACGCAGAAGAAAAAGACCCGCCGCCGGTAACCAACCCCCCGCAGACTAGAGAGAAAGAAGCTCCCGCAGGCACTGCCCGGTGGCCGAACCGGCCACCCCGGCCACCTCTTCCGGGGTGCCGCAGGCCACCAGCCGCCCGCCGCCGCTCCCCCCGTCCGGACCCAGATCGACGATATAGTCAGCGGCCTTGACAACTTCGAGGTTATGCTCGACCACAACCACCGAGTTGCCCCCGGCCACCAGCCGATCGAGGACCTCGAGCAACTGGCGGACATCGTGAAAATGAAGCCCGGTGGTCGGTTCATCGAGCAGGTAAAGGGTTTTGCCGGTTGCCCTTTTGGCCAGTTCCCGGGCCAGTTTGACCCGCTGGGCCTCGCCGCCGGAAAGGGTGACGGCGGCCTGGCCCAGGGTCATGTAACCAAGACCGACGTCCCGCAGGACCAGCAGCCGGTTCACGACCCGGGGGACCGCGGCGAAAAATTCGGCGGCCTGGTTGATGGTCATGGCCAGGACCTCGGCGATATTGGCGCCCTTGTAACGGATTTCCAGGACTTCCCGGGTGAAACGCTTCCCCCCGCAGGCGTCACACTTGACAAAGATATCGGGCAGAAAGTGCATCTCGACCCGGGTGTAGCCATCCCCCTTGCAGGCTTCGCAGCGACCCCCCTTGACGTTGAAACTGAAACGGCCGGGCTTGTAGCCCCGGACACGGGCCTCCGGCAGCCCGGCGAACAGTTCGCGAATCGGCGTGAAAACCCCGGTGTAAGTCGCCGGATTGGAACGCGGGGTGCGGCCGATCGGGCTCTGGTCGATGTTGATAACCTTGTCGAGGTGCTCCAGCCCCTCGATCCCGGCAAAGGCGCCGACCGGGTAGCGGGAGTTGTGCAGGCGATTGTGCAGGGCCGGGTAGAGGGTTTCGTTGACCAGGCTGCTTTTGCCCGAACCCGACACCCCGGTAACACAGACCAGCACCCCGAGGGGAAACTCGACGTCGACCGCCTTAAGATTATGCTGGGTCGCCCCCCGGATAACAATCCGGCAGCCGGGGGCGGGCCGCCGCCGGCGCTTCGGGACCTCGATTTTTTCCCGGCCGGAAAGGTAGAGCCCGGTCAGGGAATCGCCGGCCGCGACCTCGGCCGGGCTGCCCTGGGCAACGATCTCGCCGCCCAGGCGGCCGGCCCCGGGCCCCATGTCGACCACCTGGTCGGCAGCCATGATGGTTTCCTGGTCGTGCTCAACCACGATCAGGGTGTTGCCGAGGTCGCGCAGTCGGAAAAGAGCCTCGAGCAGACGCCGGTTGTCGCGCTGGTGGAGCCCGATGCTGGGTTCGTCGAGAACGTAGAGAACCCCGGACAGTCCCGAACCGATCTGGGTCGCCAGCCGGATGCGCTGGGCCTCCCCGCCCGACAAGGTGGCGCTGGAACGGGCCAGGGTCAGGTAGTCGAGGCCGACATCGAGGAGAAACCGCAGGCGGGCCCGCAGTTCCCCGAGAATGCGCCGGGCAATCTCCCGCCGGGCCGGGGGAAGCTGCAGCCCTTCCAGAAACGCAAGCGCCCCGGGCAGCGGCCGGCAGACCAACTCGTAGATGTTGAGGCCGCCGACCCTGACATGCAGCGCCTCCTCCTTCAGGCGGCTGCCGCCGCAGCGGGGACAGGGACGGGTCGAAAGAAAACGCAGCAGTTCGCCGTCGTTTTCACCGCTGGCTTTCTCATAGCGCCTTTTCAAACTCGGGATCACGCCCTCGAAACGACGGCTCGTGGATTTGCGAAAACGCCCGTCGCTCAAGAGCCCGGTTATCCGGGTCCGGCCCGAACCGTGGAAAATGATTTTCTTGATGGTTTCCGGCAGTTCGGCAAAGGGGGTGGCGAGGGAAAAACCGTAATGGGCGGCCAGCGGCTCCATGACCTCGCTGAGATAGAAACTGAGCGAGCGCCGCCAGGGGGCAACCGCCCCCTCGGCCAGCGACAGGCCGGGATCGGGCACGATCAACTCGGAGTCGAAAACCAGGTCGCGGCCCAGGCCGCCGCATTCGGGACAGGCGCCGTGAGGATTGTTGAACGAGAAAAGCCGGGGGGAAATCTCGGCGAAGCTGAGACCGCACTCGATACAGGCCAGGCGCCGGGAAAAAAGCCGGCGCTCGCCGCCCACCACCTGGACCAGGGCGAGATCCTCGGCTTTGTCCATCGCCAGTTCCAGGGAGTCGACCAGGCGGGTGCGACTCTCCGGCCCCAGGACGATGCGGTCGACAACCAGCGAAATGTCGTGGTAGAGGTTGCGTTCCGGCTCCGGGGGATCGTCGAGCCGGTACAACTGACCGTCGACTTCGACCCGGACAAAGCCCTGGCTCAAAAGCTCACGAAAAAGTTTCTGGTACTCGCCCTTGCGCCGCCTGACCAGCGGGGCCATGACCAGCAGCCGGGTCCCGGGAGGCAGCTTTTCGATCTCGTCGGCCACCTGGTCGACAGTCTGCGCCGTAATCGGCCGGTCGCACTCGATGCAGTGCGGCACCCCGACCCGGGCAAAGAGCAGCCTCAGGTAGTCGTAAATCTCGGTGACCGTACCGACGGTCGAACGGGGATTGTGGGAAACCCTTTTCTGTTCGATCGCGATCGCCGGCGAGAGCCCGTGGATCTCGTCGACATCGGGCTTTTCCATCAACTGGAGAAACTGCCGGGCATAGGCCGACAGCGACTCGACGTAGCGCCGTTGGCCCTCGGCGTAAATGGTGTCGAAGGCGAGTGACGACTTGCCCGAACCGGAAAGCCCGGTAATCACCACGAAACGGTTGCGGGGCAGGGCCAGACTGAGGTTCTTGAGATTGTGCTCCCGGGCCCCCTTGATAACGATTTCCGACACTGATTTTCCTTGAACTGGATTCCGGCCTGGGTTAGGATGGCATGTCAAATCAACGACCGGAAAAAATGACTGCAATGAAAAAAACCATCCAGATTCTGAAGTTGGCGCTGCTGGCGTTCCTGCTGACGGCGGCCGCGGCCGCCGCCGGGACAACAGCCCGGCAAAACGAAAGTCCCGCCCCCGCCCGGGGGAAGTACCTGCGCCTGGTTTTTATAGGCGCTCTCTCGGGTTATGTCAAACCCTGCGGCTGACACCGTTCCCTGGCCGGCGGTCTGGCCCGCCAGAAAACCGCGATCGACTTCCTCTACCGGGAAGCCGGAAAGCAGAACTGCCTTTTTGTCAACTGCGGCAACCTCACCCGGCCAACCCCGGAAATCGACGCCGAAGTCAACCTCAGGCTGATACAGACCATTCTCCAAAGCTACGCAACCATCCCCAACAACCTGTTCGCCCCGGGCACCGAGGAGTTTATCCACGGCCCCCGGTTTTCGACTCCCCTGCCCCGCATGGCGGGCAAAGCCGCCGTGGTCTGCGGCAATCTTTCAAGTCCCCACCCGGGCTTCAAGGATTATGCGCTTTACCGGATCGGAGAGCGAAAAATCCTGGTCACATCCCTGCTCAGCCCAACCATCGCCAACTCCCCGGTCGCCCGGCTCACCATAATTCCACCCGATCAGGCGCTGCCGCGGATACTCTCCACACCCCACGACCTGGCCATCGTCATTTTCCACCTGCCCGACGCCCGGGCCCGGGAGATGGTCAGCCGCACCCCGGGAATCGACATTGCCATCCTCGCCAAGCAGATCGGCGTCTACTCCCGGCCGGCAAAACTGAACGGCTGCTGCCTGCTCAAATGCAACAACCGGGGCCGCAGCCTCGGCTGGCTCAACTGGGACCTCAAAGACAACACCCCGAAACAATTTGGCATCATTAAACTGAAACCCCAGGTATACAAACCCGACCCCGAGGTCCAGCTTCTGGTCAGCAACTATGAAAAATGGCGGGACCAGCGCTATTTTGCCCGCAGAAAAAAACAGCAGCGGAAAAAGCCGCCCGCCGAAAGCTATTTCAAAAAATGAGAGTAACTATTCAGCCGAATACGGGGTCGGGCGCGGCTCACCCGCCAAAGACCGGGGTCGAGAGATAGCGTTCGCCGCCGTCGGGGAAAATCACGACAATCTTTTTGCCCCGGTGGGCCGGTCGGCGGCCCACCGCCACCGCGGCGGCGGCCGCCGCCCCGGAGGAGATACCGACAAAAATCCCCTCATCCCGGGCCAGGCGCCGGGTCCGCTCGCCCGCCTCTTCGGTGGCCACCGTCACCACCTCGTCGATTAAATCAACCCGCAGAACCTCGGGCACGAAACCGGCCCCGATCCCCTGGATGCCGTGTTTTCCGGCCGGGTTGCCGGAGAGCACGGCCGATGCGGCCGGCTCCACCGCTACCACCCGGACCCCGGGACAATGCCGGCGCAGTTCCAGGGCGCAGCCGGTAATCGTGCCCCCGGTCCCGACTCCGGCCACCAGGATATCAACCTCCCCCCCACAGCCGGCCAGGATTTCCCGGGCCGTGGTCAAACGATGGACTTCAGGATTGGCCGGATTCGCGAACTGCCGGGCCATGAAACTTCCGGGCCGTTCCCGGTGCAGTTTTTCGGCCACATCGAGAGCCCCGGCCATGCCCCGGTCGGCCGGCGTGAGGTGGAGTTCGGCCCCGAGCGCGGCCAGCAGCCGGCGGCGTTCGAGACTCATGCTCTCCGGCATCGCCAGGGCCAGCTTAAAACCCCGGCTGGCGGCAACAAAGGCCAGCCCAATCCCGGTGTTGCCGCTGGTCGCCTCGATGATCAAACCGCCCGGCGCAAGTTCCCCCGCGGCCACCGCCGCCTCGACCAGCGCCCGGGCCACCCGGTCCTTGACACTGGAAAGCGGGTTGAAAGACTCCAGCTTGGCAACAATTTCGGCCCCGGCCTCGCGTGACAGCGAGGCAACGCGGACCAGCGGCGTGCGACCGACAAGCTCACAAATCCCGGCAGCAATCGACTCTTTCATTCTTTTCTCCCGACTTTCACCCGAAAAAGTCATAATTTTCCGGGCAGTTAAAAAACCGGCCCCACCCCACGGCAATCACCCCGATTGCAAACCGATTGGAAACCCGGCCTGAAGATGCCGCGCCTTCCTCAATGGCCGCCAGTTCAGATAAAATCTCTCGACAACTGCTCAAAAATCAGTTTGTCAGCTTTTTTCATCAGGGCCTCGCGCTCTCCGGCCGGCAGGAATGAATGGGAAAAGGCCTGCTTGATCATGGCCAGCACATCCCACAGGGCAAGGCCGCCAACCAGCCGGGAAGCCGTAAGAAACTCGCCGGTCAGAGAGGTTCGGCTGATTCCCGGGTTGTCGGTGCAGACCGTCAGGGGAAGGCCCATGTCCCACAGCTTTTTCAGGGGATATTCCGGTCGGCGGGGTCGGGCGGGAGCATCCTTACCGGGAACCTGGAAACCGACCACCTCGAGGTTGCTGGTGGGACATAATTCCAGGCAGATATTGCGATTGCGGAAACGGGCCGCAAGTTCGGGGGCATCGACCAGGGTCAGGCCGTGCCCGATACGATCGGCATGAAGATGATAGACCGCCTGCCAGATCTTGTCGGCCGAGGTCCCCTCGCCAGCATGGATTGTCACCGGCAGGCAACACTCGAAAACATGTTCAAGGAGTGTGGAAATTTCCTTGAGGTCTCCCACCCCCTCCTTGCCGGCGAGATCGAGCCCGACAACAAACTTCCGCAGTCCCGGATCATCCTGGGCCCAAACCGCCAGTTCGGCCGATCTCTTCAGGCGCCCATAATCCCCCTTTACGGCATCACGCCGGTCACCGATGACAATGAAGCCGAATACCGGTTCCAGGCCGGCCTCACCGTCATTGCCGGTCTGTTGCCTGAGGGCCTCGTGGAAAAGCCGTAGAAAGCTCTCCCCATCGCCGTCCAGGTATTTCAAGGGACTGCCGCGCAGTTCGCAGTAAAGAATGGATTCCCGCCGGACATGGTCATAGACTTCACGGGCGTATTGCCGGACCGCCGCCGGGTGGCCGAGAATGGCCGAACCGGTCAATTCCCCCGGCCGCTCATAGGCGGCAAAGCCATGCTCAGATTCCAGCAGGGCAAACCGGGGAAAGGTCGGGCCATAAAGCCGCTCTTTAAGGGTTTTCTCGTCCAGGTCGACGAGCAGGGCCGCGCAATTGGCGCAACGGTCCTCCTCTTTCAGCAGCACCGGCCAGCCCCAGTCCCATGAATCATTTTGCAACAAAGGCTTCATCCGGGCCCGGGCCGCCTGCCTGCGGCCTTCGGGTAATTCCCGCCAGACGGCCTCGCCCACCCTTTTCTGGGCCGCCACGTCCAGAATCCCCCCCAAGTGGCAATGCAGTTCCGCCTTGGGCAGTTTCCAAAGCCATTCACGATGCTCATCCGTCAGTTCGGTAGTGCGCAATTTATCGATAATCCGGGGAGGCAGACGGTAAAGACTGCGCCAGTTCTCGTGATGCTCATCCTCGCCGACCAGCGCCAGGTAGTTTCCCAGGAGTTGCTGACCCTCCTTTTCCCGGGCATTGATCTCGTCTGCCAGGCGGGCTGAAGCGGCGGCCGCCGGCCAGGACAAACTGCGGAAAGGCCCTTCAATGCCGTCGTTGATCGGCGGGGCCAGTTCGAGACAAAAACGGGCCGCCGTTACCGCCCCCCGGCCCTGCCAGTCGACATCCAGCAAGTCGCTGCGAAAGCCGCGGCCCACGAACAGCGGCATTACGGCTGCGGCACAAGCCATTTCCCGGCCCGGGCCGCCTTCCCGGCTCTCCGGCCCGGGCACCCGTTCCGGCAGGGGCTGCAGGAAGAACTCGGGCGCCGCCTGCCTAAGCGGCGGCGGCAGGCTGCCGCTGTCGACCACATGCAGGAGAGCGTCGCAGCCAAATACCGTACCCGCCCACTGCAAGTCGGCGCTCATGGTTTTCCGGCCACCGGCCAGGGAAAGCAGAACCTGACCGGACTCGCCGCAACAATCATGGGCCTTCAGCACCACCCGCAAGGTCAACTCCCGGATAAACCCGCACTCCTTCTCACCAGCCAGTTCATCCGTTCCAGCCGCCTGCCACACCCTCAAAGGCCGGACATTGCCCAACCGTCCCCACCATCGGGCCAGGGAATTCAGGCTGGCAACCGTTTTCCGGCCTTCGGTCGTAACCACCCAGATTTCATCGGGCGCCCGCAGTCCCTGTTCCCGGCGCAGGGCCAGCAACCGCTCCCGCTCCGGATGGCTGGCATAAAGCGGCAGAAAATCGGGGTCAACGAAAGCCAGGACCTCGGGAATCACGGCCCAACTGGCTCCCAACGTACAAACCAGAATATTCACAGAACGTAAAACTCCTTTTCATCCCGTTCACAAAACTTACCCGGCCCGTATTTCATTTTTTCTGCCAGCAGCGACCGCAGAGATCGAAATACACAACAAAATCCTCGTCCGCGATAATCCGCCGGATCTTTTGTCTGAGACGGGCGATCACAACCTCCGTCGCTTCAATTTCGAAAACCGACTTCTGCACCCGAAAGCCGTACTCCTCCATTTTTTTCGCCACCTTGTGGAGGCACTTCGGGTCCCGGATGTCATATATCACGAGCCAGTGCTTCATCGTCACAAAATCTCAAAAGACAGCACCTTGCCTTGGCCAAACAAAGACAGCGGCTCACCCACAAAAATCGTTCTCAAGGACCGGTTCATCCAGTTCGTGCTCCTGGGATGGATTGTCACCTTCAGCTGGATACTCTACTGATCTTTTGGACACTGTGACCACAAAAGAGAAATTAGCACAAAAGAGACTTACATTGCTACAACCGGCTGAAACTTTGGGAAATATTTTCTTAAGCCTGCCGCCTGCACTTGCAGGTTGAATCCAGGTTCTCGAAAAGATCACCGGCCGCTTTATAAACCGTGCATCATTTTCATTGACATATTCCAGCAACAGCTCTACTCATTCAAACAGAGGTCCTCGGCTTTGCAGCCGCCAACTTAATTTTTTGTCGGTAGTTTGACTTGTCGCATGCAGCAATTTCTCAGCGTTATGTTGTTTTTGATCTGGAAACCACCGGTCTTTCTCCGAGAAACGGCGACCGGGTTATCGAAATTGGCGCGGTTGCCATTGAAAATGGCAAGTTGACCGAAGAATTTCACAGCCTCATCCATACCGACAGAAAAATTCACTGGGCCGCCCGCCGGGTTCACGACATTTCCCACAGAACGCTGTCCGGAAAACCTCCCGCCGCCAAAGTCTTTCCCGAATTTTACCGTTTTATAGCTGCTGATCCACTCATCGCCCACAACGCGGCCTTTGACCTCCGTTTTCTCGAAAACGAGTTCGCGAAACTCGGCCTTTCTCTCAACAACCCCCACCACTGCACCCTCAAAATGAGCCGTCGGCTCAATCCTGATTTAACCAGCCACAAACTCGAAGACGTTGCCCGCCACCTTCTGGGCGCCGATGCGCTCAACAACATTAAAACCCACCGCGCCCTGGCCGATGCCCGCCTGGCGGCAAAAGTCTGGTTGAAGATGATAGAACACGAAGGATTATAATCTGGTTATGACCCACCAAATCAGATTATTGCCGACAATGAATATTCCGGCAGCGGTAATAAAGGTTAAGTCGATACCGGTATTATTGATATCGGTTTTAACGCTGTCTCTTATACACA
>WFRT01000212.1 GCA_015486445.1 Pseudomonadota bacterium
TGACAAACTCGTAAAAAGTCAAAATATTCGATGGCTAAGTAAAAAGCTTCATATGCAAGGCGCCCGAAACCTGAGGAATGAGGCGTACATACGGTACGCCGCAGTGACGAAGGTTGAAGGGGAACGCAGCAGATGAAGAGTTTTTACGACGCCATCATTCATAGTAATGAACCATTTTCAGAGCTATTGCATCAAGGTGTAGCATTTGCGTTCCTCATCATAGCCGATCAGGCCCTGGCGTGACGCCTCGCCGACCCGGCGGGCGACACCCGCGGCATCGAGCTCCAGCAGCCCGGCGAGTTCACCGGTAGCCAGGTCCTTGTCTTTGAGCAGGAGCATGATCTCGCTCAGGGTAAGCTTGTCGCCCACGAGTTCGTCAAACAGCCGGTCGGTCTCGGGGTCCGAGTAAAAGGCCTTGCAGGCGGCTTCGGACTTGACCGGCAAACGCAGCCGCTCGCGTTCGACCAGGCGGATGTAGGGCACCAGCCTGCGAGCCGCTTCAAGCTTGCGTTTGAGTTTGTCCGCGGCCAGGCCCTCACTTGACCCCAACGGCCCCAGTTCACGGATTCGGGCGCTGAAATCATCCAGCACCTCGGCCATCAGATTGCCGTCGGCGCCCGACATGAACTCGATCCGCAAGCGCCCGGGATCGATCCCGAGACGCTCCATGATCCGTTTGGCAATTTCGACCACGGCGTAGGCGTCGTAGTTGCCCTGGGTCGTATAGTTGCACTCGTCGAGCCGGCAGCCGCCGACAAAAACCCCGTCGTTGCCCTGGGCCAGGGCGTCGAGGATAAAATCGAGATCGACCCGCCCCGAGCACATCACCCGGACAAGCCTGATATCACTGTTGTATTGTAGTCTGGAAACTCCAGCCAGGTCCGCAGCCCCGTACGCTCACCAGTGGCAGACGAAGCCCAGGATCCTGGGTTTGAAATCAACACTCATTGACAATCTCCTTGGAAGAAATCTTTTTCGTAACTATTCAGCTAAATCCGGGGTCGGGTGCGGCTTTTCTTCGCTAAACGTTAAGATTTCTGTTTTTCCTCGCGCTCGCTCCGCCCGCATTGCAAAACTCGCTGCGCTCAGACAGTTGCAATGCTTATGGGCTCCCGCTCGCTGGGAAAAACAACGAAATCTTTCCGAAACCGCTCAGAAAAACCACCCCCGCCCCCTCCTGAAAGAGGGGAGATAGAATTTAGCTGAATAGTTACTCTTTTTCACTATAAAGTAAAACTTTAAGACGCCGAGCGCCTGAGTTTTTACAAGGCCATCAGCAGGCCGTAGCCGCCTCCACCTGGGCCAGCAGGGCCTCGTTGGTAAAATGCTTGAGCACGATGGCGTTGGTCGGACACTTGGCATTGCAGAGTCCGTCACCCTTGCACAGAACCGGGTTGACCCGGGCTTTGCGGCCCTTGTCGGTCATCACGAAACTGATGGCATCGTAAGTGCAGGCGGTAATGCAGGCGCCACAGGAGATGCAGCCATCCTCGTGCACTTCACAGACCGCCCCCGAGGCGGTTACCGTATCCTGGGAAAGGAGGGTCAGCACCCGGCCGGCGGCGCCGTAGGCCTGGTTGATGGTTTCGCTGATGTATTTGGGGTAATGGGCCGTGCCGCAGAGAAACACCCCGTCGGCCGCGAACTCAACCGGACGCAGTTTGACGTGGGCTTCCTTGAAAAAGCCGTCGGGACTCAGGGTAACCTTGAAAAGACCGGCAATCTGTTCGGTATCCCCGGCCGGGACAACGGCCGCGGCCAGGGCCAGGAGATCGGCATCGAGTTCGAGCTTCTGCCCCAGGACCGGATCGGCCACGGTCACCCGGACGACCTCCCGGCCCGCCGCCTTGACGGCTTTAACCTCAGGCCGGGTCTCGGGCTCGTAACGAATGAAGGAGATGTCGTTTTCCGAGGCCTGGCGATAAAATTCTTCCTTGAGGCCATAAGTCCGCATGTCCCGAAAGAGAATGTAGATCGAGGCTTCGGGATTGAGCTTTCTGATCTCCAGGGCGTTTTTGACGGCGTGGCCGCAACAGACCCGGCTGCAATAGTTGCGGTCTTCATTGCGGCAGCCGACGCACTGGATCATGACGATGTTCTCGGCCCCGCTCACTTTCTCGTCCTGCTTGCCGATCAGGGCTTCGAGTTCCAGGTGGGTGACCACCTTCGGGTCCTCGCCGTAAAGATACTCATCCGGGCGGCTTTCTTCGGCCCCGATGGCAATCACCGCGGCGCCGTGACGAATCTTCAGCTGCCGCCCTTCGCTGAGCACCGTAGTCTCGAAATTTCCGATGTAGCCGGCAACCTCCTTGATCTCGGCCTCGTGGGCGACATGGATCAAAGTATTGCCGTAAACCGCCCGTACCAGCTCTTTCAGGTAGGCTTGAACATCCATCCCTTCGAGGGTGGTATTGAGCCGCCGGGCCACGCCGCCTAATTCTTTCTCTTTTTCCAGGATCCAGACCTCGTGGCCCTGGGCCGCGATCGACAAAGCGCAGGTCATCCCGGCAATCCCGCCGCCGACGACCAGGGCGGCGTTGTCAACCTCGAGGTCGAATTCCTGCAGGGGTTCGAGGAAACGGGCCCGGGCCACGGACATGCGCACCAGGTCTTTGGCCTTGGCCGTGGCTTCGTCTTTCTGCTTGGCGTGGACCCAGGAGCAGTGCTCGCGGATATTGGCCATCTCGCAGTAGTACTGGTTGAGACCGGCCTCGCGCAGGGTGTCGCGAAACAGGGGTTCCAGGGTCCGGGGCGAACAGGCCGCGATAATGACTCGGTTCAAACCCTGTTCCCGGGCCAGGTCGGTAATCTCCTGGGCCGAGTTGGTAGCACAGGAAAAAAGCTGCTGCTTGGCGTAAATAACATTCGGCAGGGTCAGAACGTAGTCGACCACTTCGCTGACGTTGACGACGCTGGAGATGTTGGCTCCGCAGTGGCAGACGAAAACCCCGATCCGGGGTTCATCACTGGAAACATCCCGCTCGGCCGGATAGATGCGTTCTGCGGCCAGCTTGCCGCGGCGAAAATTGAGGAGTTCACCGCACTTGGAGCCGGCGCCGCTGGCGGTAAACACCGACTCGGGAATGTCGGTCGGCCCCTGGAAAGAACCGCTGACGAAAATCCCCGGCACCCGGGTGGCGATCGGGTCGGCTTCGTCTAGCTTGCTGAAACCGAAGTCATTGAGCTCGATATCGAACTTTCTGGCAATCTCGAGGTACTCCCGGGGCGGGTTGAGCCCGACCGAAAGCACAACCATCTCGAACTCTTCGTCCCTGACACCATCGTCAAAGGTTGAATAGCGGATGATGATGTTGCCGTTTTCCGGGTTTTCCCCAAGAATCGTCGTGTAGCTGCGGATGAACTCAACCCCGGGCAGCTGCTCGGCGCGCTGGAAATAGCGCTCGAAATCCTTGCCGTAGGCCCGGATGTCGTTGTGGAAGATCGTGCATTCAACCTCAGGGTCGTGGTCCTTGGACAGGATCACCTGTTTCTGGGTGTAGGTGCAGCAGACCCCGGAGCAGTAGCTGTTTTCGTTTTCACTGACCCGGCGCGAACCGACGCATTGAATCCAGGCGATCTTCTTGGGATGCCGGCGATCGGAATTCCGCAGCACCTCGCCTTCGTAAGGACCGGTCGAGGAAAGCAGGCGCTCGAAGTCCATGCTGGTTACGACATTGGCATAGCGGCCGTAGCCGTACTCCTCCTTGACCGCAGGATCGAACGGTTCGATACCGCAGGCCAGGATCACGGCCCCGACATTGACCTCGATCTTCTTCGGAACCTGGCGGAAGTCGATGGCATCGGCCTGGCAGACGCCGCGGCAGATATCGCACTTGTCCTCTTTCAGGTAGAGGCAGCTTTCCGCATCGATATAGGAAACCAGCGGAATCGCCTGCGAGAAATAGACATGGATCGCCTTGTTGTCGGAGATCTCCTGGTTGAAAGGATCCGGGTATTCGACCGGGCAGTATTCGACACAGGTGCCGCAGCCGGTGCAGAGATCTTCGATGATATAGCGCGGGGTCTCTTTCAGCGTAACGCTGAAATCACCCGCCCGGCCTTCAACCGCTTCGACTTCGGTGAAGGTTAGAACCTCGATGTTGGGATGCCGGCCGACCTCGACCAGTTTAGGTGAGAGTATTCACATCGAGCAGTCATTGGTGGGAAAAGTCTTGTCGAGCTGGGCCATATGGCCACCGATGCTCGGCCCCTTTTCCACCAGATAAACCTTGAAACCGGCCGTCGCCAGATCCAGGGAGGCCTGGATCCCGGACACCCCGCCGCCCACCACGAGGACATCCCCGAAGCCGGCATCTTTCCGGTTTTTCGCTAATTGCTGAAGTTTTTCAACTGGCAGTAGTTCCATGTTATCCTCATAAAACTTCAATGATTATTTCGGTAATATCCTTGATCTCGATCTTTTCATCTTCGGAAAGGCTCAGGCTGCTTTCCTCGAAGTTGGTAATACAGTAGGGGCAGGAGGTCGCCAGGACCTGGGCCCCGCTGGCCACCGCCTGGGCCATCCGCAGATCGGAGAAACGCTCCTCCTTCGGAGTCTCCATCCAGATCCGCCCGCCGCCGCCGCCGCAGCAGAGGCTGTCGAAATGGTGATCCACCATCTCGACCAGTTCCAGTCCCGGCACCAGCTTGAGAACCTCGCGGGGTTCATCATAGATATGGTTATGGCGGCCCAGATAGCAGGGATCGTGGTAGGTGACCTTTTTCGCATATGCACCGGTGATCTCCAGGCGACCTTCACGCAGGAGTTCAAAAAGGTACTGGTTGACATGGACCACCTCGAAATGGACCATGAACTCGGGATATTCGTGCTTGAAGGTCTGGTAGCAGTGGGGTGATGAAACCAGGATCTTTTTGACCCCGGCGGCGATAAAGTTGGCAATGTTCTCCCGCGCCAGGCGTTTGAAAAGCTCTTCCTCCCCGGCCTTGCGGATGCTCTCCCCGCAACAGCTTTCTTTCTCGCCGAGAATACCGAATTCGACGCCGGCCCGCTGCAGGATGCCGGCCGTGGCCCGGGCGATCTTCTTGGCCCGGGGGTCGTAACAGGGATAGCAGCCGGGGAAATAGAGCAGTTCCATCTCTTCGGCAAAAGGCTTGACCCCGAGCCCCTCGGCCCAGGCCGAGCGCCGGGACCGCTCGGCATTCAAGGGGTTGCCGTCGCCGGCCAGGCTGCCGCTGATTGTCCGCAGGGGTTTGACCGCGGCGGGAAACACCTGGTATTCGGTCGCGATCCGCCGAAGCGCGATCCCGGAATCTATCTGCCTGACATCACGCGGGCAGCGTTCGGGGCAGCGGCCGCAGGTGGTGCAGCGCCAGATATCCTCGCTCTCGATATCGGTCAGGCCGAAAGCGGCCGCCCGTACGACCTTGCGCATGCTGAACTTGATTACCCGGTTCCAGGGGCAGACCGTGTCGCACAACCCGCACTGGAAGCAGCGCTTGAAAGCGTCACCGCCGGCCGCCTTGATCTCTTCGATAATTTCTTTGAAGGGAGCTACGGTTTCCAATTCTATAATCCTTATTTATTCATTTTTCGCCGTCAGGCGGGCCACGGTCTCAACCAGATTCTCAAGGCCGTATTTGTCGGCCAGGGCCTCGATCCCGAGTTCGAGATCGTCGGGCTTGACCTCCTCTTCCTCGTACTCCTCCTCCCGTTCGACATAGACCAGGGCCTCGGCCAGACACCACTTGACACAAAGCGGCTCGTCCTCACCCTCGCACATGTCGCATTTAAGCGGCAGACCGGAGTCGGGCTCCTTGAACTCGACCCGGGAGGGACAGGAAGCCCGGCAGAAGGAACACTCGTCGTACTCCTTGCCGTCGATGATGTACTTGTCGCGGCCGGCGCATTCAGCCATCGTATACTCCCCGGCGTAGACCGGGATATAGATGTCGCGCAGAGGCTCGCGAATCACCCGAATCCGGGAGCGGGCGGGGTTGTTGCTGGAATACTTGGGCTCGGCGTGAAAAGCCGAGCAGATCACTTCACAGGCCCGGCAGCCGTTGCATTTATCGACATCGATTTCGATCGTTTTAATGATTCTGGTTTTCTTTTCGGCGCACACAGTCATTTTCTCCCTGGTTACTTAGTTCTGGTCGGTCCCGGCAGCGGCATCACCCTCTTCATTCTCCTTGAGAATGCCCCGCTTGACAAAATCTTCGCGCACGTAGTCAAGCTCGAGCGCCTTGAGGGTTGCGGCCGTGGGGATGCCGTCCTTGTTCCAGCCCTTGAGCCTGTAATAGGTGTCCAGCAGTTCGGCCTCAAGTTCGGGAAAGCGCTTTTTCCAGTGGTTCGCCGGCGGCTTCTCATCGGCCCGGCGCATGCCGCGGCGGATGTTGACGGCCCTCACCAGGTTGCGGTTGCGCCGGGTGATCTCCACCAGCTTGTCCTTGTCCATCTCGATCCCGGTGGCCGCCTCGATAAACTTGGGATAGTTGTGAATATGGTAAGGCGGCTTCAGCGGGAACGAGGAAAGCCCGGCACAGGTGCCGAGAGCATCGTCGATGTAGTGCATCATCTCCTGCCAGTCGACGATCTCACTGGCCATCTGCGGAGTCGGGTAGTAAGGATTGGAGTTCTCGCCGCGCGGCTCCCAGTCGAGGAAATACTGCTTGAACTTTTCGTCCGGCACCTGGATCCAGTCCTTGACGAACTCTTCGCGCTGCTCCCTCTTGGGGAACGGCGCCTGGGGAAACTGGCCCTCGATCTGGGTAATGTTGATCTTTTCCCCGGTGCTGTACATGATGAAATAGATCGGGTTGAGCATCGAGAGCTTCAATGGCAGCTGCTCGTGCTTCTTGATCGTATTGTGAGCGTAGGCATCGGCCCCGTTGCCGATCTTTTGCGCCGCCCAGTAGGTGCCGTCGGCCAGCACGTCACCGATGCCTTCACGCCGGACGATCCGGTCGAGCAGCCAGTGAAAACGGCCCTCGTTGTCCTCGGGCAGGCCGGGGAAATCCGCTTCCTTGAGAATGCCGTTCTCGAGCAGTTCAAGGGCGAAAGCCATGACCTGCGGAGTCGAAAAGCCATCAACCCCGTACTCGGTCGCCTTCTGGGCGATGCGCAGGCCGAACTCAAGGTCCGACATCGCCGCCATCGTGTAGGTCAGCTTCGAGAAGCATTTCATCATGTAGGTCGGCAGCCCCGGCATCGAGATCGTGGCGCCGCATTTCATCGGGCAGTTGTAGCAGCTGATCAGGCGACGGCGGGAGCTTTCCATGGTCTCGGTCCAGGCCTTGGCGATCTCGTCGGTCCAGAAATCACGGCGGCGAACCCGGGAATTACCCCACATAAAGTTTTCGGTATGCCATTTTTCATCGTGAATCTTCATTTCCTGGGGCGAACCGAGCCCGGCCAGGATCGGCATGACCCCCGGGATCGGGTGATCTTCACGGTACTTGATATACTCCAGCACTTCGTTGCAGAGCCCGACAAACTCGGCCGGCTTGGCGATATTGAGATCCTTGGTACCGCGCACGGCAATCGCCTTGACCCCCTTGTCGCCCATGACCGCCCCGATACCGCCGCGGCTGGCGCTGGAACGTCCCTGCTCGATCGAGGCGAAGAAGACCCGGTTTTCACCGGCCAGGCCGATGGCCGAAACCTGGATTTTGGGATCGTCAAGCTCCTGGCGGAGAATCTCGGCGGTCTCGATCGCCCCCTTGCCGGCCAGGTGCGAGGCATCGCGAAGTTCAACCTGGTCGTTGTTGATATAGAGATAGACCAGCTCCGGGGATTTACCCTTGAGAATCACCTTGTCGTAGCCCGCGTACTTGAGTTCCGGCGCCCAGAAGCCGCCCATCATCGAAAAGGCCATCAACTTGGTCTGGGGAGAAATCGTCGTCACGATCGTCCGGTTGCAGCCCGTGGCCGGGGTGGCATTGAGCAGCCCGGTACTGAAAATCAGCAGGTTTTCCGGGTCAAAAGCCTGGGTCTCCGGCGGCACGCGATCCCACATAAGTTTGGCATTGGTACCCAACCCGCCCAGGTAGAGTTCGGTATCCCTGGGGTCGGTGGCAACCTTTTCGATATTGCCCCGGCTCAGGTCAACTTCCAGATTAAACCCTGTTTCTGCATATCTCATTAGCAACCTCGTTCAATTTAGGCCGGCCCGGGGCCGGCAGCGACCTGAAGTCAATCCCCTTTGTAACTATTCAGCCAAATCCGGGGTCGGGCGCGGCTTTTCTTCGCTAAGCGTTAAGATTTCTGTTTTTCCAGCGCTCGCTTCGCCCGCATTGCAAAACTCGCTACGCTCAAACAGTTGCAATGCTTATGGGCTCTCGCTCGCTGGGAAAAACAACGAAATCTTTCCGAAACCGCTCAGAAAAA
>WFRT01000213.1 GCA_015486445.1 Pseudomonadota bacterium
CCCGGCAACCAGAGCGAGCCGCCGACGGCCGCGTGGGTCCTGACCGGGGAGTAGGCAGGCTGTAAAGGCTTTGATTTAAGTGTAAACCGCTGCGATCTCAAGGAGAAAAATTATGGATATCAATTCGGCCCTGCAGGTTCTGCGCGACCCTTTCGGCCTGCCGTTTTATGCCTGGATGTTCCAGGGACTTCTGGTTCTGACCTTTACCCTTCATATCCTGGTGGTCAACCTGGCGGTCGGCGGCATCGCCGTGGCCATGTACTGTCATTTCAAGGGTGGTGAGTATCGCCGGCGGCTTTCGCGGGCCCTGGCCCAGGCCAGCACCATCAACATCTCGGTGGCGATTGTTCTCGGGGTGGCGCCGCTGCTGTTTGTCCAGGTGATCTACGATCCTTTCTGGTACGCCTCGAACTCGCTGTCGGCCTGGTGGGCGATGGCTTTTCTTCTGGCGATCACCATCGGTTTTCTCTCCTTGTACGTTTTCTACCTGAAGCGGCAGAAAGATCCCGATGCCTGGGGCGGCTACGCGGTTTTGAGCCTGGTCGCGGTGGTCGCGGCCGGGGTCATTATCAGTGCGCTCTCGGTCCAGGCCCTGGTTCCGGCCCGCTGGCTGGAGTGGTATGCCGGCTGTGGACGGCTCAACACCACCGGAACCGGGCTCTACTATTTCGAGGTCGGCCGCTTTCTCCATTTCATGGTTCCGGCCTTTATCAACATCGGCATCTTCATGATGCTTTATGCCTGGTATTTCCGGCCCCGGCCCGATCATGATGCCGGCTATCTCGACTGGGTCGGGCGGAGCGGGGCCCGCCTGGCCAAGGTCGGCCTGATGGTCGAGATCGTTACCGGGTTCTGGTGGCTTCTGACCCTGCCCGGAAATCTCCATTTCATGCGCAACCCCTACATGTGGGCCGGCGCCGGGCTGGGGCTGGTCCTGCTGGGGCTGTTCTACCGGGCGGCCGGGAATCCGGACCGCTTCGCCCTGCCCCTGGCCTTTTTGTCCTTTGTTATCGTGTTGCTCATGAGTGTCGCCCGGGAGCTTTTGCGGATGGGCTATCTCGGGCTCTACAACTATTCAATCTACGACTACAAGGTCAATGTCGACTGGGGCAGCACCGCCCTTTTCCTGGCAACTTTTGTCTTAGGTCTGGTGATTATCGCCTATCCGCTGATGGTGGTGTTCAAGCTCGGACGCGGGACTCTGAAAGAACCGCGGTAGACGATGCAACCGGCGGGTGAAAGCGGAGAAAATTTTTACGGAGTTTGAGGATATGGATATGGAAAAGTTCGGGAAACTTACTTTGTGGCTGATGTTTGCCTGGTTTGTCGTGGTGGCCGGGCTGGGTTTGGTGATCTCCTTTCGCAACGGGGTCTTCTTCTAGTTTCCACTCCGGCGGCGATAGTCCCGTTCCCAGGCCAGCATTGCCGCTTTCCGGTCCCGGCCCCAGCGGTAACCGCCCAGCTCCCCGTCGGCCCGGATGATGCGGTGGCAGGGCAGCAGCCAGGAAACCGGGTTGGCGGCCAGGGCCCGGGCTACGGCCCGGGCGGCGGACGGCCGTTTCAAAGAGCAGGCCAGTTCCTTGTAGCTGACGGTGGTTCCCGGCAAGACGGTGACCAGCTGTTCTAAAACCAGGCGCTGAAAAGGGGTGACCCTAAGGTCGAGGGCGGGCGGGGTTCCCGCTCCGGCCGGCCGGAGAAAGAGATTGTGAGCCGTTGCGGCCAGTCCGGACGGCTCTTTTTGCAGCCGCCCCGGCCGGCAGAACCGCATCATCCCGGCCCAGGCCCGCTCCCGCTCGGCGGCCGAAGCAAAGAAACCAAGAAAAATGATTCCTCTCGGGCTGGCGGCCAGCAGGGCGCGGCCAAAAGGGGTGCGGCAGGTGGTATATTTGACAACTTCCGTTGTATCCATGTAGAAAGGACTCCGGTTTGGCCCGGCGGGAGATCGAATGGTCGATTTCCCGGACCGGTGCAAACTCCGCCCGGGCGGTGGTTGCCGGGAGGGAACCTCGCTTAAAGGCTGCTTTGCTGATGACTCAGGCCTTGTGCGCAACGATTACGGGATTTGCGGGAGCAGGAAAATGGACAATGGACGCAGGGACCCGGCCGACCTTGATGCAAATGCGGTTGTCGACGAACTTTACCGGGTAATCCTCAGTCGCCGGCAGGCCGATCCCGCAACCTCCTACGTGGCCCGGCTTTTTGCCCGGGGATCCGACCGGATCCTGCAGAAAGTCGGCGAGGAGGCCATTGAGCTGTTGCTGGCGGCCAAGAACCGCCGCTCCGGCGAAGTGGTTGCGGAAGTGGCCGATCTTATCTTTCACCTGCTCGTTCTGCTTGCCGACCAGGAAATCCCCCCGGCCGCCGTGCGGGCTGAACTGGAACGCCGCCGCGGCTGCTCCGGGCTGACCGAGAAAGCGGCCCGGAACTGATCCGGGCCTGCGGCCGGAGCCGGCGGGGGTGGTTTTTCAGAGCGGTTTCGGAAAGATTTCGTCGTTTTTCCCAGCGAGCGGGAGCCCATAAGCATTGCAACTGTCTGAGCGTAGCGAGTTTTGCAATGCGCCCAACGGAAGTGCCCTTGGGGTGCGGGCGTAGCGAGCGCTGGAAAAACAGAAATCTTAACGCTTAGCGAAGAAAAGCCACGCCCGCCCCTCGTGTTCGGCTGAATATTTACCAATTTTCAGGAATATTTGCATGAAAGATTTTTCTTCTCTCAAGGACGTGGCCCGGAAACTGGGGGCCACCGATGTCGCCCTGATCGATCCCGGCGAGATCACGGTCCGGGACGAACTGGCCCGGATGTGTATCGAGCCCCGCTGTGACGGCTACGGCCGTTCGATGAGCTGCCCACCCCATGTCGGCGGCCCCGGGGCCATGCGCGACTGGTGCCGGGAGTATCGCCAGGCCCTGGTTTTCCTGGTCGAGGTCCCGCGCGAGGTGGCGATGTCGTTTGAGCGCAACGAGGTCCTGGCCCTGATTCACGAGATTGCCAGCGGCGTCGAACGGGCGGCGAAAAAGCTGGGCGCCGAAAAGGCGCGGGCCTTTGCCGGCGGTTCCTGCAAAGAGCTTTTCTGCAGCCAGTATCCGGAATGCCGGGTCCTGGATGAAGGCAAACCCTGCCGCAATCCCCATCTTGCCCGGCCCTCGATGTCGGGCCACGGCATCGATGTCGCCCGGCTCCAGGAGCTGGCCGGCTGGCGCCTGCCCGATCCCCGGGAAAAGCCGAAAGAGGGTTCGATGGCCCATTTCACCGGCCTGGTGCTGCTCGACTGAGGAGCGTAACCATTTAGCCGAACACGGGGTCGGACGCGGCTTTGCTCCGCCCCCTCCTTAAAAAGGGGAGATAAAATTTAGCTGATTAGTTACTCAGGAGCCCAGTTTCAGGAAATTGCCGAGGATGTCCATCCCGACCCGGGTGAGGATCGATTCCGGGTGGAACTGGATGCCCCAGACC
This sequence comes from Pseudomonadota bacterium, assembly GCA_015486445.1. GTDB lineage: Bacteria > Desulfobacterota > Anaeroferrophillalia > Anaeroferrophillales > Tharpellaceae > JAADEO01. The sequence goes on from WFRT01000213.1 coordinate 3,452, forward strand.
GGCAGTTCCCGGTGGCGGACGGCCATGATTTCGCCGTCGTCGGCGGCCCGGGCCGTAACTTTCAGGCATTCCGGCAGGCTTTCCCGGGCGATCACCAGGGAGTGGTAGCGGGTGGCGGTGAAGGGGTTGTCGAGACCGGCGAAAAGTTCGCGGCCGTCATGTTCGATCTCGGAGGTTTTGCCGTGCATGATTTTCCCGGCCCTGACGATTTCCCCGCCAAAGGCTGAGCCGATGCTCTGGTGGCCGAGGCAGATGCCGAGGATCGGTATCCGCCCGGCCAGCTCGCGGATCGCGGCCACCGAGATGCCGGCTTCGGCCGGAGTGCAGGGTCCGGGTGAGATCACCAGCCGTTCGGGCCCCAGGGCCTTGATTCCCTCAAGGTCGATCTCGTCGTTGCGCCGGACCACCACCTCTTCACCCAGGATGCCGAAATATTGGACAATGTTGTAGGTGAAAGAGTCGTAGTTGTCGATCATCAGCAGCATGGCCAACCCCCGCTCTGGTCTAGTCTACCGGCTGCCGAAACCCTCGACGATCAGGGTGCCGCTTTTGCCGTCTTTGCGGACCTGGAGATAGTTGCGCCGGGCGCATTCCTGCAGCATCTCGCTGAAGGAGCGGTAGCCCAGAGACGACTCGTTGAACGAGGGGCGCTTGCGCTGCATCGTCTGCTTGATCATCGATGACCACAGGACCTCCTTGTTTTCCCGCATCAGGGCGGTGATCGAGTCGAAGAGCAGCTTGAAAGCTTCTTTTTTCTCCTCCGGCAGGTCGCTGTCGAGCTGGGGCGGCGTCATCTGCGTGACCTGCTCGAGATCCTCGTAGAAGATGAACTCGTCACAGTTGTCGCTGAGCAGGCTCGAAGTGCTCTCGCGCATGCCGATGCCGATTACCTGTTTGCCGTTCTCCTTGAGCTTGGCGACCAGCGGTGAGAAGTCGCTGTCGCCGGAAACGATGACGAAGGTGTCGATGTGCTCCTTGGAATAGGACATGTCCATGGCGTCGACGCAGAGCCGGATGTCGGCCGAGTTCTTGCCGGTCATCCGGCGCCGCGGGATTTCGACCAGCTCGATGGCGTTGGCGTGGAGTTCCTCTTTATACTTGGCGTAACTGGCCCAGTCGGCGTAGGCCTTCTTGGCGATTACCTTGCCTTTCTCGACCAGTCGGGCGAGAATGATTTCAATCTTGAACTTGTCGTTCTTTTTGCGGTTTTTAAATCCCAAGGCGAGGTTTTCAAAGTCGATGAAGACCGCCAGGGTGTGTTCCCGTTCTGATGACATGGCTTTCCTGAAAATATGGCCGCCTGGCGACCGGTTGGGGACCGGCGGCGGAACCGTTCGAGTACGGCCCGGGCCGGTCGGGGTTGACAACAGGGCGTGCGGCGGTCAATCAGCCGCACGCCGGCCTAACTACTGGAAAGCGGCCCGGCTGTCAAGCCGGAGAGTTTTTACCCGGCCTGGCCGGTGATCTCCTTTTTGAGGTTTTTCTTGAGAATCTTGCCGGTGGCGGTCATGGGCAGGGTCTCGCGGATTTCGACCAGGCGCGGGTATTTATAGGCTGCCATCTGCTCTTTCGACCAGGCGATGATCTCCTCGGGAGTGGCACTCTGCCCGTCCTTGAGAATGATGTAGGCCTTGATCTCCTCGCCGTAGTGTTCGTCCGGAACCCCGATGACGGCGACCAGCGAGACCGCCGGGTGGGTCAGCAGAACCTCTTCGATCTCCCGGGGATAGACGTTGTAGCCGCCCCGGATGATCATGTCCTTGACCCGGTCGACGATATAGAAGTAGCCGTCCTCGTCCATGCGGCCGAGATCGCCGGTGTGAAACCAGGAGGTGTTCTTGAAGGCGGCCGCGGTGGCCTCGGGTTTGTTGTAGTACCCTTTCATAATGTTGTGGCCGCGGATGGCGATCTCGCCGACCTCGCCGACCGGCACTTCGACACTCTGGTCGTTGACCACCCGGACCTCGATGCCCCAGATCGGGAAGCCGATCGAGCCCGGCTTGCGGGGCTTGTGGGGCTGGTTGAAGGTCGCCACCGGACAGGTTTCGGAAAGCCCGTAGCCCTCGTAGATCGGGAGGCCGTATTTTTCCTGGATGCCGTTGATGATTTCAATCGGCAGCGAGGCTCCGCCGGAAACCCCGATCCGCAGGGTTTTGGTGATCTTGTCAAAGTCGAAGCGATTTTCCTTGTCCTCGTAGTTGAGCAGTCCCCAGTACATGGTCGGCACGCCGGCGAAAACGGTGCCGCCCTGTTCCTGGATCGCGGTAAAGATCGCCTCCGGGGTGAAGCGTGGGATCAGGATCAGGGTGTTCTGGTGGAGAAAACCGGCGTTCATCTGCACGGTCTGGCCGAAGGAGTGAAAAAGCGGCAGGGTGATGATCATGATGTCGTTGTAGTCGAGACGCAGCAGGTCGCGGCTGGCAACGGCATTCATCACCATGTTGGAGTGGGAAAGTTCGGCTCCCTTGGGGAAGCCGGTGGTCCCCGAGGTGTAGAGGATCACGGCGGTGTCATCGGGGGAGGTCTGGACGGTTTCGAAGTCGCCGCCGGAAGTGGCCAGCAGCTGGCCCAGGGTTTTCGCCCCCGCGATCGGCGAGGCGGCGGCCGGGTCGGCGGTCATCAGCCAGAAGTGTTCGCAGCTTGTGGTCAGTTGGAAAGCCTTGAAGCCCTCGGCGGCCATCGGCAGTTGCTCGGTGCCCTCGAAACAGAAATAGGCCTTGGCGTCGCTGTCCTCGAGATGGTAGGCGATTTCCCGCGCTTTGAGCATCACGTTGAGCGGTACGACCACGGCCCCGGCTTTCAGGATGGCATAATAGATCATCGGGAAATAGGGCAGGTTGAGGCAGCTTAAGGCCACCTTGTCGCCTGGTTTGATGCCGGCGGCGACCAGGCCGTTAGCGATCTTGCGGCAGTAGCCGTCAAGGGCGGAGAAGGAGAGTTTCTGCTCACCGAAAATGATCGCGGTTTTTTCCGGGTTCTCTGCGCAGCTGTAATCGAGGACGGAAGCCAGGTTCAACATGACAAAGCTCCTTATCGGGTAATGATTTACGGTTTGACTTAGCTTTTTTGGCCGGGAGTCTCGAGACAATGTTTTATCGGGTCTTGTTTTCTAGTTTTAAGCGGAATAACCACAATTGTCAAGACAGGATGTTGCCGGCGCGGCCGGCCCCCAGGGATTGATTGACAATTGCCCGGCTTTGGGTAATAAGGAGCGGGCGGCCGGCGGCCGGGCGGAGCCGGGGTCTGAATTGCAACAATTTACCGGGATGGAGAATAAGTAATGGGACTGATCGAGGATATCCAGGCGGCGGTGAAGGACGCCATGAAAAAGAAGGAAAAGCTGCGTTTAGGGGTGCTGAGAATGCTGATGTCGGAACTCAAAAATCGTAAGATCGAGCTCCAGCGCGAGCTCGAGGAGGCCGATATCCTTCAGGTCATTACCCGGATGGTCAAGCAGCGCCATGATGCGGCCGAGCAGTTTGGCAAAGGCGGGCGCGAGGAGCTGGCGGCCCGGGAGCGGGAAGAGATAGAGGTGCTCGAAGGCTACCTGCCGGAAGGGCTTTCCGCCTCCGAGCTCGAAGCTCTGGTCAAGGCCGCGATTGCCGAGTGCGGAGCCGAAAGCCGGAAGGATATGGGTCGGGTCATGAAGGCGGTTATGCCGAAGGTTGCCGGTCGGGCCGACGGCAAACAGGTCAACCAGCTGGTCTCCCGGCTGCTGGGTTGAGGCGGGTCGGCGCTTAAGATGCTGCGGGAAGAATCGATTGGGGATGAGCCTGTCCACCAGGTGGAGCTGATTTTGGAGCTTGACCGGGTCCTGGCCCTGGTGGCGGATAACGCGGCAACCCGGGCCGGACAGGAAGCGTTGCTGGCCCTGCGCCCGGCTTCCTTGGACCGGCCGGAGGAGCTGGCCTGTGTCCTGGAGCGGGTCGGTGCCTGGATGGAGCTGGTTGCCGAACTCGGGCCCCTGCCGCTGGCCGGGATCGAGGATCTGCATCCTTTTCTCGAGGAGATCAGGCCCGAGGAGAGCTGGCTGCCGCCCCGTGAACTGTTGATTGTGGCCGCCACCTTGAGGGCCTTTGCCCGGGTTCGGGAGTACCGGCGCCGGGCCGCCGACGAGGCTCCCGAGCGTCTGGCCCCGGTGGCCGCCCTGCTCGATGAGGTCGGGGAGTTCGGGGCGCTGGTCAGCCTGTTCGAAAGCTGTATCGATGACGAGGAGGAACTTAAAGACGACGCCAGTCTCGAGCTGCAGGAGATTCGCCGCCAGATCACCGCCACCCGGCAGCAACTCGCCGCCCGCCTGCAGGAGATTCTGCACGACCCCGAACTCGAGCCCCTGATCCAGGACAAGCTGGTGACGGTCCGCAATCAGCGCTACGTCCTGCCCCTGAAGAATAATTTCCGCCAGGCCATTCCCGGGATCATTCACGATCACTCTAGAACCCGCCAGACCTGCTTTGTCGAGCCCTTGGAAAGCGTGGCCCTGAACAACCGCCTGGCCCTGCTGCTCGAGGCCGAGCGCCAGGAAGAGATCAACATCCTGAAACTGCTGGCCGCCCGGCTGCGGGACCAGGCCGCAGCCGTCAGCCGCAGCCTCGGGGCGGTGCTGGAGCTTGACCTGCTCCAGGCCCGGGCCCGGTTCGGACTCGACCAGCGGGCGGTGATCCCGGAGCTTGCCGCCGACTGGCGGGAAAAAGGTTTCCACCTGCGCCGGGCCCGGCATCCGCTGCTGGTTGCCGGCCGGCCGGCGGACGCGGTGGTGCCGATCGATATCGAGTTTCCCCCGGGCCGCCTCGGCCTGGTGATTTCCGGGGCCAATACCGGGGGCAAGACCGTCAGCCTCAAGACCATGGGGCTACTGGTCCTGATGGCCCGCTGCGGCCTGCCCCTGCCGGTGGCCGCAGAGAGCCGGGTGCCGCTGTTTGCCCGGGTTTTCGCCGCCATCGGCGATGAGCAGAATCTTACCGCCTCGCTCAGCACCTTTTCCGGCCATCTCCTGGCGGTGCGGGCGATTCTCGAGAAAGCTGACGAACAGGCGCTGGTCCTGCTCGATGAGCTGGGCGTCGGGACCGACCCGAAAGAGGGCGCGGCCCTGGCCCGGGCGGTGCTGGTCGAGCTCAAAAAGCGCCGGGCGCTTTTCATGGTCACGACTCATTACAACGATGTCAAGGCCTGGGCTTACGAGGAAGAGGGGGTCAGCAGCGTCGCGGTGGCATTTGACCCGGAAAATTTCCGCCCCCTCTACCATCTCCAGTACGGGGTCCCGGGTTTGAGCAACGCCCTGCGGATTGCCGAAAACCTCGGTTTCCCGGCCCCGATTGTCGAACGGGCCCGGAAACTGCTTGGCGAGGAGGAAAACCGGACCGTGACCCTGGCGGCGCGGCTGGAGAAAAGGCTGGCCCGGATCGACGAGCATGAAAAAGAGCTTTTTCACCTCAAGCAGCAGGTCCGGATCGAAGCCGACCGGAGCCGGCGGCTGGCCGACGAACTCAAGGCGGAAAAGGAAAAGCTGGCCAGCCGGGCCCGGGATGAAGTGGCCGGGGTGGTGCGCGAGGCCCGGGCCCGTTTCCGGGCCCGCCTCGAGGAGTTGGTGAAGGCCCGCCGGGTCCGGTCGGCTTCGATCCGAACCTGCTGCTTGAGGTGAAAAAGCTCTTTTTCATGTTCGTCGATCCGCGCCAGCCTTTTCTCCAGCCGCGCCGCCAGGGTCACGGTCCGGTTTTCCTCCTC
>WFRT01000214.1 GCA_015486445.1 Pseudomonadota bacterium
CCCTTCAGGGTGTCGCGGCTGGCGTCGCTGATTTCGGCCAGTTCGCAGCCCCGCTCGGTGAGTTCGTCAGTCACGATGATGCCGGGGCCGCCGGTATTGGTGATGATGCCGACACGATTGCCCTCGGCCACCGGCAGCTGGGCCAGGGCCCGGGCCGCCTGGCAGAGTTCCTCCTCGTCATTGAAGGTCAGAATGCCGCATTTTTCGAGCAGCAGGTTGGTGGTCGTATCAACCGCCATCATGCCCCCGGTGTGGGAGGAAACCGCCTTGGCTCCGAGCTTGGTGCGCCCGGTTTTCATCGCCAGAATCGGCTTGTTGCGGGTAATCTCTTTCGCCACCCTGGCGAACCCGGCCGGGTCCTGCAGGGTTTCGATATGGAGAAGAATGACCCTGGTGCCGGGATCGTTGCCCCAGTACTCAAGGATCTCGGTGGCGTTGATATCGGCCTGGTTGCCGTAGGAGGCGTACATCCGGAAACCGAGACCAAGCTCGTAGAGACGGTTGTTGATGACCTCGCCGACCCCGCCCGACTGGGCCATCACCGAGATCGAACCCTCGACCATGCTGGTGAAGGTGAAGTTGCAGTAGGCCCGGACCTCGGGATCGGAGTTCATGACGCCCTGGCAGTTGGGGCCGAATACCCGAACCCCGTATTTTTTCGCCACGGCCATCATCTCTTCCTGGAGTTTGACCCCCTCGGGCCCGATTTCACCGAAGCCGGCGGTGTTGACGATGACGACTTTGACCCCCTTCTTGCCGCATTTTTCAATCTCCCCTGGAACCCGGGTGTTCTTGACGATGATGTGGGCCAGGTCAACCTCCAGCGGAACATCGAGGATATCCTTGTAGGCGATGAAGTTCTTGATGTAGGGAGCCTTGGGATTGATCGGAAAGATCGGCCCCTTGAAGCCGCTGTCGACCAGGTTTTCAACAATCCGGTAACCAATCGTCAGGCGCCGGTTAGAGGCGCCGATAACCGCGACCGCCCGCGGGCGAAACAGTGCATCCAGCATAATCTTTCCCCTTTTCTCCTCCAGTCCCGCGCTGATCGCGAAACCATGTGAAATATTACGGCAGGAAAACCTTCCGCCGATAAGTTGCAGACTTAGAGTTCCGAGGCCAGCAGGGCGGCTCCCAGGGCCCCGATGCCCTGGGGCGCGGGCGGCACCTCGACCTTGCGGCCCAGGAGTTCGGAAAGCATCCGGGCGACAATCGGGTTGTGGTCGACCACGCCGCCGCTCATCACCACCTTGCCGTCAAGCGCGTCCATCTCGGCCACCCGCTTGACGACCGAACGGAAAACCCCCTTGATGATGTTGTCGACCGGCACCCCGCGGCGGGCCATGCCGAGAATCTCGGTACAGCTGAAAACCGTGCAGAAAGAGCCGATCTGAACCTCGCCGGCCGCGTTTTCGGCCATCTCGTTAAGCTTTTCCAGCGGCAGGTCGAGCCGGTAGGCGATCTCCTCGATAAAGGCCCCGGTCCCGGCCGCGCATTTGCGGTTCATCGTGAATCCGAGACGCTCGCCGGAGGGACCCAGGTGGATGACCTTGTTGTCCTGGCCGCCGATGTCGACCACGGTCACCGGCTCGGGATAGTAGAAATTTACCCCCCGGGCGTGGCAGAGGATTTCGGTCCGCTGCTCATCGGCAAAATCGACGTTGCGGCGACCGTACCCGGTTGAAACAATGCGGGCCACGTCCTTCCGCGCGACCCCGGCCTCGGCCAGGGCTTCGGCCAGCACCCGGTCGGCGGCGGCAGCGAAATCGTAGCCGCTGCGCTGGACGCTGTGGCCGACAAGCTTGCGTTCCGGGCTGAGAATGACCGCCTTGGCGGTCGTCGAACCGATGTCGATTCCGGCGTAGTGAGTCATAATGCGACTTTAACCGTCCAGTTGTTCGATGAAAGCTTCGATCTTGGTGATCGCCTGCTCTTCCGAGTAGCAGCGCAAATCGTTGAGATCGCCGTCGATGGTGATAAAGGGAATCCCGGTCTCCTGACTGAAGCGCTGGGGCAGGCCGTAGCGGCAGTTGGAATTGTTGGGGCAGGTTTTGGCGTCATGGAAGATGATGCCGTCGAACTTGAAGATCTCGAGCATGCGCTTGTAATAGTCTTCCTTGTAGTCATCGTCGCGGACGATGAAAAGCTCGGTGTAGGCCCGGGCCATCGAGTTCCAGGGATCGTCGGGATCAAAGGCCGTAAAGATCCAGCTGTTGCAGTAGGTCGAAGCCACGACGCAGGTCTTGAGATCGAGAAAGAGCTTGGCGTTTTCCCGCAGCTTGCCCCAGATCGGCATCCCCTCCCAGTAGATCCGGTGACGCTCGCCCTCGACCGCGGCAATCCCCTGGTCGACCCAGCTCTGGAGTTCCTTGAGCAGGGTCTCGTAGTAGTCGACCGCAACCTGGGTGCCGCGCATGACCACGGCCGGGCCCATGTGGATGGTGCCGTCGAAGAAGGTCAGCGGCGAAGGAACGTGGGCCGCCATTTCGAGGACTTCGCGCCAGAGATCGGAACAGCGCCGGGAAAGCCGGACCGTCTCCTTGAGCTTGTCCTCGTCGAGCCGGTTGCCGGTGGCCGCGGTGATGTTTTCGGCCAGCCGCTTCATCTGGCCGGCGATGCTGTCGACATGGTACTGGGTAACCTCGCCGACATTGACGAAACTCTCGATGCCGAAGCAGGGCACCTTCCACTCCCGGGCATACCATTCGAACCAGTCCTTGACGTCGCGGCAC
>WFRT01000215.1 GCA_015486445.1 Pseudomonadota bacterium
ATTGCAAAACTCGCTTACGCTCAGACAGTTGCAATGCTTATGGGCTCCCGCTCGCTGGGAAAAACAACGAAATCTTTCCGAAACCGCTCAGAAAAACCACCCCCGCCCCCTCTTAGAAAGAGGGGAGATAAAATTTGGCTGAATAGTTACAATAAGGTTTAGATCGGTTGAATCGGGTTTGCGGCCGCGGTTTATCCGAGAAACAGTTTGCAGGCGACGATCGCGCCGATGACCCCGGCGAGATCGGCCAGCAGGCCGGCGGCCAGGGTGTGGCGGACTCTCTTGACCTGCACCGCCCCGAAGTAGACCGCCATAACATAAAAAGTGGTTTCGGTCGAGCCCTGAAGGGTGGAAACCAGGTAGCCGGTGTAGCTGTCCGGGCCGATCGCCGGGTTGTTGATGATTGAAGCCATGATGCCGTAGGCCCCGGAACCTGAAAGCGGCCGTAGCAGGGCCATCGGCAGGGCTGCGGCCGGCAGTCCCACGGCCCCGGTCCAGGGGCCGATATTCCGGGTGACAATCTCCATTACACCGCTGCCCTTGAGCATGCCGACCGCGACCAGGATGGCGACCAGGTAGGGGATGATTTTTAAGGCCACGTCAAACCCCTCCCGGGCTCCCTCGACAAAAGCCTCGTAAACCGGGACCCGGCGCAGGAAGCCGAAGGAAAGCATGACCAGGACCAGTCCGGGCACGATCCAGCCGGAAATTTGCCGGCCGTAAATCACCATCAGGAAAACGAGCCCGGCCAGGGTCGTAAAAAACAGGATGATCCCGGTCCAGGAGGCAGCCTGCCCCGCCGACGCAAGCGTTTCGGCTGCGGCCGGGTCGGGGGTAAGGTCGGCGGCGGCCGGCGGCCCCGGCTCGGCCCGTCGTCGCCGGCCGAGCCGGGCCAGGAGCTTGGCCGCGATAATCGCGGTGGCGGTCGAGAAAATGGTGGCGCAAAGGGTGGTCGGCAGGATGCCGGCGGCGTTGTGGGAGCCGGCTGCCGCCCGTAGAGCGATGACCCCGGTCGGCAGCAGGGTGATGCTCGAGGTGTTGATGGCGAGAAACAGGGCCATGGCATCGGTCGCCGTGCCCTTTTCCGGGTTCAGGCGGTCGAGTTCCTGCATCGCCTTGATTCCGAACGGGGTTGCGGCGTTGCCCAGGCCCAGGAGATTGGCGGAAAGGTTCATGACCATCGCCCCCATTGCCGGATGATCGGCCGGAACCTCGGGGAACAGCCGGATCAGCACCGGGCGGATGCCCCGGGCCGCCAGTTTCAGCAGGCCGCCCTCCTCGGCCACTTTCATCAGTCCGAGAAAGAGGGCCATGACCCCGATCAGGCCCAGGGCCAGGGTCACCGCGTCTCCGGCCGAGGTGATGATGGCCTGAGTCAGGGCTGCCATCGGTCCCGGGGTGCCGGCCGTTGCCACCCAGCCCAGCTGGCGCCAGCCGGCGACCAGGAACGAGACCAGGACGAAAAAATAGAAAAGCAGGTTCAAATCCGCTGTTCCTGGACCAGTCGGGCGAAGTGTTCGAAGGAGCGGTCGAAAGTCCTTTCGGCGTCGTCCGAAAAACAGCAGCCCGGCAGCTGCCGGTTTTTCAGGTGGTAGCGCAGGCAGTCGCAGCAGATGCCCTTGCGGGAGCAGGGTTCGTAGCTGCAGTTGCAGGACTTGAGGTTGGTCTCCTGTTTGCATTCCATAATTTTATTTTCTCCCGGGCTTTTTTCATCGGGTTTTTAAAGTCAGGATGTCAGGATCCGGCTGGTGGTGTCCAGCACCTCCTGGATCTGGAAAGGTTTTTTGAGAACCGCGCAGAAACCGTATTTTTTGTAGTTTGACATTACCGGGTCGACGGAGTAGCCGCTGGAGACGATAATTCGGGCTTTCGGGTCTAATTCCTTGAGCTTGCGGGTGGTCTCCAGACCGCTCATGCCGCCGGGAATGGTGAGATCCATGATGACCAGGTCGAAAGGCCGGTTTTCCTGCCGGGCCTTGCGGTAATGCTGAATGGCTTCTTCGCCGCTGGGTGCGGCGACGACCTTGAAATCACCAATTTCCAGGATGTGGTGAAGCAGCTCCCGGATCATTTCGTCGTCGTCGACCACCAGGATTCGGCCGCCGGATGCGGGCCCCGGCGGCCGCGCCGGCGCGGCCTGGCGGATTATTGTTTCCAGGTTGGCGGCCGGCAGGTAGACGATTACCCGGGTGCCGGAGCCGGGCTGCGATTCAACTTCGATGTGGCCGCCGTGTTTTCTGACGATCGAGTGGGTAATGGCGAGGCCGAGGCCGCTGCCGCTTTCCTTGGTGGTAAAGTAGGGGTCGAAGATCCGGTCAAGGATTTGCGCGGCAATGCCCCGGCCCCGGTCGGTGATGGTGATCTTGATGTAGGGGCCGGTTGCCAGCGGGGTGTGGTCGGGGCTCTCCAGCATGTGGTTGCTGCAGTCGATGCTGATCACGCCGCCGTCGGGCATGGCCTGGTCGGCGTTGATGATGATGTTCTGGATCACCTGGCTGATCTGGTCGGCGTCGATGTTGACCGGCCTGAGGCCCGGGGCAAAGTTGAATTCGCACTTGACGTTGCTGCCGCGGAGGACGAAATTGGCACAGTCGCGGATGATTTCATCGATGGCGGAGACCTTTTTGATGGGTTCGCCCCCCCGGGCGAAGGTCAGGAGCTGGCGGGTCAGCCCCCGGGCCCGGAGCGAGGCCTTTTCGCTGGTTTTGAGCAGTTCGTAAAGCTCGCTTTCCGGACCGATCAACGAAAGGGCGATCGAGATGTTGCCCAGAATCGCGCTCAGGATATTGTTGAAGTCGTGGGCGATGCCGCCGGCCAGGACCCCGATGGACTCCAGCTTGTGGGATTTCAGGGCCTCTTTCTCGGCCTTCTTCTGCTCCGTGATGTCCCTTAAAATAACCACGATGCCGGCCGGTTTGCCTTCGTGGTCGGTGTAGCGGGAGGCGCTCAGGCTGATGTCTAAAAGCCTGTTGTCCCGGGTGTAGCGAACGGTCTCGAAGGCGGAGCAGGGAATGTTATGGCGCAGCAGGCTGGTGATGTGCTTCATCGATGCTTCGCGCTCGGAATCGGGCAGGAACGGGACTCTTTTGCCCTCGAGTTCATCGAGTTCCCAGCCAAACGTGCTGGTGAATGAAGGATTTACGTAAAGCACCCTGCCTTCGAGGTCGTAGATGACGATGGCGTCGCTCGAAGATTGCAGAACCGATTGGTAGAGGCTGCCCTGGAGGCGGGTTTTTTCGTAGAGCAGCCGGTAGCGTTCTTCACTTTCCTTAAGAGCCCGGGTGCGTTCGCTGACAATCTTTTCCAAATTCTTCCGGGCGGCGACCAGTTCGCTGATGTTGTTGACCGAGATGGTCACTCCCAGCAGTTCACCGGCCGGACCGAAGCGGGGCGCGACGATGTGGTCGATATACCTCGCTTTTTCCTTAAGGTTGAGCCGGTTGAGCAGGCTGCGGGACATTTTTCGGCGGTGCAGGACACCGGGTACCGGGCAGTCGGGGCAGACGGCGCTTTCGCCGCAGATCGCCGCGTAGCAGAACTTTCCCACCTGGTCTTTTCCGAAAGCCTTGCGGGCCTTGTCGTTGCAGCTGACAATCCGGTAGTCGAGGTCAATTTCCCAGTTCAGGATGCAGAGGTGGTCATAAAGAGTGGCTTTTTTTTCGTCCATAAAAAAAGGAGCCTTGTCGTAACCTCGCCATACAGCCGGGAGCAATCTCGGTTTCGGGCCGGGCTGCCAAGCGTTGCGACGAACGCATTAAAGGGTACGCTGCCGATTACAGCGCAATTAGTTGACAAAAACACAAACCCGGAGAATAGTCAAGCCCGGTTGGTGTGGATTTAACCGGTTAATTCTTTTGTCGTTTGCAGTTTTATGTTATTATGCAGTCATGGCTATTTCCCACGAAAGCGACTTTCTGGTGCTCGGCAGCGGTATCGCCGGGCTCTTTTTCGCCCTGAAAACGGCCGATAAGGGCCGCGTTCACATCATCACCAAGAAAAAGAAGAGCGATACCAACACCAATCTGGCCCAGGGCGGTATCGCTACGGTGCTTGATGCCGCCGACTCCTTTGCCGGCCATTGCGCCGACACGATGCGGGCCGGGGCGGAACTCAACCACCGCGAGGTGGTCGACCTGGTGGTGCGCAGGGGCCCTGAATCCTTGCGTGAACTGATTGATCTCGGGGTCTCTTTCACCCGCAGCGAGGCCTCGCCCACGGGCTACGACCTGGCCCGGGAGGGAGGGCACTCCCGGCGCCGGATCCTGCATGCCGCGGACTGGACCGGCCGCGAGATTGAAAAGGTGCTGATCGACCGCTGCCGGGAGCATGACAACATCGTTATCTGGGAAGATATGGCCGCGATCGATCTCCTGACCGCCCACAAGTGGCTGGGGGCCGACCGCCAGCACGACTACTGCTGGGGCTGCTACGCCCTCGACCGGGCCACCGGCCGGGTTCATACCTTCGTGGCCCGGGCCACCCTGCTGGCCTCGGGCGGGGCCGGCAAGGTCTACCTCTATACCACCAATCCCGATATCGCCACCGGCGACGGGGTGGCGATGGCCCACCGGGCCGGGGCCCGGATCGCCAACATGGAATTTTTTCAGTTCCATCCCACCTGCCTTTACCACCCGGCGGTAAAAAACTTCCTGATCTCCGAGGCGGTTCGGGGCGAGGGGGCTGTCCTGAAACGCCAGGACGGCTCTCCGTTCATGGCCGACTACGATTCCCGCAAGGAACTCGCTCCCCGCGACATTGTCGCCCGGGCGATCGACCACGAGATGAAAAAGAGCGGTGAGGACTGTGTTTTTCTTGATATCAGCTTCAAGCCGGCAAAGTTTGTTCGGGAACGTTTTCCGCTTATTTATTCAACCTGCCTGAAACTCGGCATCGACATCACGGCGGAGCCGATCCCGGTGGTGCCGGCGGCCCACTATCTCTGCGGCGGCGTCATGGTCGACACCTGCGGTCGAACCTCACTGCCCGGGCTCTATGCTTCCGGCGAGGTTTCCTGCACCGGTCTCCACGGGGCCAACCGCCTGGCCAGCAACTCACTGCTTGAAGCCGTGGTCTACAGTTCCCTGGCGGCGGCCACGGTCAAACAGGAGCACGCTGCCGACCCCTCCCGGCTGCCGCGCTTCCCCCGGTGGCAGTATACCCACAAGGAAGACCCGGACGAGAAGGTGGTAATTACCCAGAACTGGGACGAAATCCGCCGCTTCATGTGGAACTATGTCGGTATCGTCCGTTCCCACAAACGGTTGCTGCGGGCCAAGCGCCGGATCGATTCCCTGGCCCATGAACTGCACGAATTCTACTGGGACCAGGAGTTGACCGTCGATCTGCTGGAGTTGCGCAACATTGCCGTGGTCGCCGATTTGATCATCACCTCGGCTCTTTACCGCCGGGAGAGCCGGGGACTGCACTATAACATCGACTACCCCGACCGGGATGACAATCTCTGGCTGGTTGACACGGTGCTGGAG
>WFRT01000216.1 GCA_015486445.1 Pseudomonadota bacterium
GGTTCTTATCTTTTCTATTTGGGGATTCAAGCGTTTTTCTTTTCATCTGAAATAGAGGAATCTGATGATAATTCGCAGAGTCATGGCTCACTTTTTCTTAAAGGGCTTGGCTTGACTCTCGCAAATCCTAAGGCTCTCGCCTATTTTTCGGCTCTTTTTATTCCATTTGTTAATCAGAATGGAAGTTTTCTCCTTCAGTTCTCAATTCTTGTCATAACTATGATTGGGTGTTCAATAACAGCATTGCTTTTTTATGGGATTATTAGTGAGAAAGCAAATGGATTTATACGCAAATATTCAAAGACATTTAACAGACTGACAGGTTCCGCTTTTATTGGATTCTCAATACTAATTTTTGCAAAAGATTAGAAATAAGGCACTAACCATTCAGTTCAGCGGACACCGTTCCGTTGCCGCTGACTTCAACCGTTAGATGCCAAACTGGAAACAAGAAAGGGGAAAATATGATTGAAATAAAAGACAATACGTTAAACAAAAGTTGTTGAGCATCAAGTGAAAGTGAGTCTGGTCAGACTCCATCTGAAAGTAACAACTTGATAGAAAAAGATAATTTATCTCCAGAAAACTGCATGGTTTGTGGTGCTACTCTTGAATATTTAGAAAATGAAATCAAGCTACAATGTACATATTGTCAAAAGGAATTTAAAGGTTTTATAAGATGCCCAAACGGGCACTTTGTATGTGATAAGTGTCATAATAATCAATCTATACAACTGACCAAAGAGATTTGTTCTGCAACCACCTCAACTAATCCACTCGAAATATTTGAGAAAATCATTGAGTCTCCAAAAATTCCGATGCTGGGTTGTCACCATGCTTTTATGGCAGCAGGTGCTTTCATTACGGCAATAAAAAATGAAGGTTCGTTTGAGATATCAGAAAATATGATAAAAGAAGTATATGACAGAACTCAAAGACAAGCGATTGGTGGATATTGTGGTTTAACAGGCCTTTGCGGTATTGCACCAGCATTGGGAGCTTGTTTCGCCATTATTTTAGGTTCAAAATGTGGCATGGACAAAGAGCAAAAAATAACAATGGATGCTGTTTCTGAAATCGTTAAATCCATAGCAGAGTTGACTGGTCCGAGTTGTTGCAAAGCATACGCTCGGAAATCCATTGAAATAGCACAAAACTTTTTAGAAAGGAATTTGCAAATTAAATTATTAAAATCAACGGATAAAACGAAATGCAGAGATACAAAAAAGCATCCTCATGGGTGCAGAAAAGAAAAATGTCCCTATTATTAAGAAGCATCTAACAATGCAAATGCAGCGGAGCGCAAAAAGCCGCGCCCGCTGACTTCAACCGTTACAGCGCAACAAATGACAATGAAACGAATCTTTGTTCCAACAGTATCAGGCTCCGATTGGCAGCGGTTGCTGAGCAAGCCCAAGCTCCACTGGAAAAAGGGATATTCGGCAATGACCGCAGCCGCCTGTTGGGAGGATAGCCAGCCTGAACTGCCAGCGGAAATAATTTCGCTTCTTGAGTCTGCTGAAGACGCAAGCTTAACGAATTTGAAACTCCTGCTGGCTATCCCGGAGTGGGAGGTTGAACTCCCTGGAGGAGACAGGCCATCTCAAACAGACGTACTGGCAATTACAAAAAATAATAACGGATTGGTCGTTTTGTGTGTGGAGGCAAAAGTTGAAGAACCGTTTGGGCCAACTCTAGCAGACAAGAAAGCTGGCGCATCTACAGGCCAAATAGACCGTATTGAGTATCTGGAAAAAGAACTTGGTCGCACGTCTCCATTCCCAGATCATATCCGCTATCAACTCCTGCATAGAACCGTCTCGGCCCTGTTAACAGCAAGAGATTTATCAGCACCGGTTGGAGTAATGCTGGTTCACTCTTTCAGCCAGGCTTCAGCGTGGTACGAGGATTTTGAAGCTTTTTGCAAGGAACTGGATGGTGAGCCGCTATCAGATAATTTATGGCAGGTTCCGGGTCACAATAAGCCTCGGCTAATTCTGGGCTGGTGTAAAGGCAATCCGGCCTACTTGGAAACAGCGCTGCCAAGCGCGCTTTAACAGGACATTCGTTCGGTAACAAGAACAACAAAGTGAAGAAAAATGCGGGATGCCTGGTGGTGTGATTTATCGTTTAATCGGAGGCGAAGAGCAGAAAAAACTGGCTCTGACCCCGTTTTAATTCCCCAGAGGAAATCTAATGGCATTTGTATTGGATGAGTTGAGTGATCAAGGGTTAGCCGATCTGCAAAAGCTGAAAGACTTGTACAATGAGCACTTCGATACGTGGGTGCCGGAACGGCAGAAATGGTGGTTGGAACACGACGATACCATGACTAAAGAGGACGCATGGGCGAGGGCTCGGATGGATTTGGTCAAGTATCTGCAAGAGGAATATTTTTAGGAGGGAGCATGCTTAATATTTTGGAAGGGAGAAAAACGGGGTCGGACTCCGATTTCCCTTCCTTTTTTTGAACTTCCCGGTCAGCCGGTATGAAAATCTGAGTTTTAGAGGAGGCTCTTCGTTATCCTCCTTGTCGGCGACTCCGGTTACAATTAAAAAGCCGCCCCGGGGCCGGTATCAACCGGCCCCGGGGCGGCTTTTCAGTTTTGCTCCCGGCTCAGGCGAGCCGGCACGATGAGCCTGTTACTTCTTCGCGTTGAGCCGCATCTGGTGAGCCATCTCCTTCATCTCAACCAGGGTCTTTTTCATTTCGGCAAAACCGTACCAGGTGGTGTAGTCGGGCATGCCGTGGAAGGCGGCCTGGTAGGTCTTCATCCGGTAGTCCATGAACATCAGGTAGAGCTGCTGTTCGATCGGGGTTCTGACCTCGTAGAAGGTCAGCAGGTCGGGGTAGGGGAAGGTCGCCTGGTTGGTCTCCTTCTTGATGATCCCGTCCTTGTAAAGCCCGGCGACGAGATTGATGGCCTCGGCGAAGATCTTGTCGGACGCCTTGATCATCAAATCGGCGTTTTTCAGGTTTTCCCGGGCGAAATTGGCCGAGTGACATTTCTGGCAGATGGCCTGCATCCGGGCCCGTTCGTCTTCCCAGCTCTTCTTGTCGAGGCGGGCGATATTGGCGGCCTTGACCACATCGAGACGCTTGGTCGGCTTGCCGTCCTTGTCGAGAACTCCGAGGCCCTGGAGGATCGTTACCCGGTAGCCCATCCATTCCTTGTCCTCTTCCGGCAGGCGCAGGGCGAGGAAGCCCCAGGAGGTCATCACCCGGTGGTTGCCGTCAGCCATGTGGCAGTCCTGGCAGGTCGGTCCGCGGTGGGCCTTGCGGTCGGTGACATAGGCGGCGCCGTGCTTGGAGTGAAACCACATCTCCCACTGGGCGTGGTCGAAGCCGGTATGACAACTGTTGCAGGCCTCGGGCTGCAGGGCCTCCTGCTTGGAAAAGGCGTGCCGGGTGTGGCAGTTCTGGCAGTCCATGCCGTACTTGTAGTATTTCCGGGCGGGCTCGGAATTACGCACCTTGTCGTCGGTAATGCCCAGGTTGTGGCAGCCGTTGCAGCCTTTCTGGCCGGCGATGAAGGCCTCGGGCTGCTGGTGGGCGAAGCCGGGGAAGGCGGTAATCGGCAAAAGCCCCAGGGCGTGTTTGCCGCTCATGTACTGCTTGGCCTGTTTGGAATGGCAGCGCTTGCAGGTCTTGATCGTCGGCAGCTTGGCCTTGGCGACATCCTTGGCGCTGGTGTGATCCTTGCCGTGGCAGGATTTACAGGTCATCCGCTTCGACATCTTGCCCCGGTTGAAATCCTTGACGATCCCCGGGGTAATCTTGGCGTGACAATCCTCGCAGGGCGAGGGTTTGGCCTGGGCCTGAACCGCCAGCAGCCCGCCGATCAACAACGGCAAAACCAGCAACATAAGGGCTTTTTTCCAACCTTTCATCACTCTCCTCCTTTTTTCATCCTAAAACCGTGTTGGCTGTAAAAACCGACAGCCCCAGCAAATGGGACAGAACAGCATACAGATACTTTATAATATTATGCGCACCAAACGCAACTGTCAACAAAAAACATTGTTGACAAAAAACAAAACTTTGTTCTACATACCCTCGCGAAGCGGAAAACCCCCGGCCGGCGGAAGGGAAGGTATAAATACTCATAAGGTTGCCGCCGGCAAGCCGAATTACGGTAATTTTTTGATTGACTTTTTGGCCAATTTAACAAATATAGGCAAATCAAGACAAATATTGATACGCTCACAACAAGTCAGAAGCCGACGAACCAAAAAAACGGATGGCGGAGTAACCGCCTGCTTTAAAGTTGCAAGGCGCCACCGGTCCTCGAAAGAGAAAATTCCGCGGACCGCGGCGGCGCCCGGGAAACAGACCGCAGTGACGAGGATTTCCGGGCAACCGGGCAGGTGGAGTTTTCACGAAGCCATCAACTGTGACGGACAACTCATGCATTCATACCGAAACCGCAGCCGGCCTGCAACCGGAACCGCAGACCTTCGCCTTTTCCCGTTGCTGGTCGGCATTTTCCTGTTGCTGCTGGCGCCGGCCGTCGAGGCCGCCGGCCCGGCCCTGAGCCTCCACCAGGCGATCAACCGGGCCCTGGAAAACAATCCCCGGCTGCAGGCCGGCAGCACCCGGATTGAAAGCGCTAAGGCCGGGAAGGAGGCCAGCCAGGGCACCCTCTATCCCCGTCTCGACGCCTACGCCGGCTACACCCGGACCAACAACCCGATGCTGATCATCCCGATGAAGGCCCTGCCTCCGGCCTCCACCCCCGAGTTTACCCGCAATCACTACCGGGCCGGCCTCAACGCCGTCCTGCCCCTGTATGAAGGGGGGCGGCGCTGGGCAAAAATCACGATGGCCGAACTCGGGGAGAAGATCTCCCGCCAGGGGCTGGCCTCAAGCCGCCAGGAAATCATTGCCGCGGTCACCAGGACCTTCGACCTGATTCTTTCGCTGGCGGCCCTGGAAAAGGCCCAGGGCAAGGCCCTGGCGGCGCTGGAAAAGGCCCGCGACGATGCCCGCCGCCGGCTGCAGCTGGGCCGGGCGGCTCCGGTCGAGGTCATGAAGATGGATACCCAGGTGGCCGACCAGCGCTATGTTTTGACCCACACCCGCCAGGCCCGGCTCCGGGCCCGGCAACAGCTGGCAGCCCTGCTCGGCGACGATCCCAGGGCGCCGCCCGAGGTCAGCGGCCGGCTCTCCACAGAGGTCAACATCCCCGAGGCCACCGGCGCCGATGACCAGGAACTTGTCGCCGCCCGCCCCGATCTGCAAAAAGCAGCCCGGCAGATCGAACTGACCGACAACAAAATCAAGCTGGAAAACGGCGGCAACCTGCCCGACATCTCCCTGGTCGGCGACTACGGCCGGCGAGCCGGCTCGGGGATGAACGATCACGAAGAGGTCTGGAGCGCCGGCGTCAACCTGACTTTCAACCTGTTTGCCGGCGGCTCGATCAGCGCCCGGGTGCGGCAGGCGGAAAAACAACGCGAAACGGCCCGGCAGGAGTACCGCAACCTTAAGTTGCAGGCCCTGACCGAGGTCCACCAGGCCCGAACCCGGATTGCCGAGGCCCGCAGCAAGCTCAAGATGGCCGACCAGGCGATCGCCAGCGCCCGGGAGACCTACCGGATCGAGGAACTCAAATATAAAACCGGGGCCGGCACCATCACCGACAGCCTGCTGGCCCAGGCCGCCTGGTTCCAGGCCGAGGCTCTGAAAGCCGACGCCCTCTACGAACTCAACACCGCTGCCGTCGACCTGGAGCTGGCCCTCGGCACCAGCGACCGTGACTTCAGCCCGCCTGCCGACAGCCAGGCAACAGCGGACAAAACAGCGGCGGCCGCGCCGGCCGGCCCTAACCCCGGGGAATAACCATGCTGAAAAAAATAGTTCTGGTAGTTATCGCGGTCATCCTGGTGGCCGGCGGCATCCGCCTGGTGAAAAAGAAAAAAGCCGAAATCCGCAACCTCCCGCTGCCGGAGAAACGGGTGATCGCGGTGCAGACCACGACCGCCGAGGCCGGCAGTTTTGCCACAGTAAAGCTGCGGCTCGGCAACCTCGAGGCCAAGCAGGCGGCCCGGCTGGCGGCCCGGATCACCGGCCGGATTCTCGAAGTTCAGGTGCGCGAGGGCGACCGGGTCGAGGCCGGGCAGATCCTGGTCCGGCTTGACGACCGCCGCGAGAAGGACCGGATCGCCGCCCTGAAAGCCGATCTCGGCGCGGCCCGCACCAGGTTCCAGACCGATGCGGCGATTTATGCCCGGGACCGCAAACTCTTCAAGGCCAAGGCCATCAGCCGGGAAGCCCTGGACCGCTCGAAATCCCGCCACGACGACGCCCGGGCCCGGGTTACCTCCCTCGAGCAGGCCCTGGCCACGGCCCGCACTGAACTCTCCTACACCCTGATCAAGGCCCCGGCCGCCGGCCTCATCACCGCCCGGCTGGCCGACCCCGGCGAGCTCGCGACTCCGGGCAAGGCGCTGCTCGGCTTTGAAAACGAAGCCGCCGGCTTTTTCATCCGTGTCAACCTCCCCCAGGCCGAGCTCTCCCGTTACCGGGTCGGCGGCCCGGTGCGGCTCCGGCCCGACCGGGAGGCCAGCCTGCTTGCGCCCGCAAAGAAGGCGCCCGAAGCGCTGGCCGCCGCAATCAGCCGCCTCCACCCGGCGGTCGGTAAAAATGACCTGGCGGCCCTCGAGATCGACCTGCCCCGCCGGCCTTTCGACCTGCCGACCGGGTCCGAACTCTTCGTCGAACTCCGGGAAAACCAGGTCAAAGGCTTTCGCCTGCCGGCCCGGGCGGTGCTCGAGAACGTCGATAAAAACTGGGTCTACACGGTCGACGCCAAAAACCGCATCCACCTGGTCGAGGTTAGCATCAGGTCCCGGGGCGACGGCTGGTTCGTGGTTGACGGCGAGCTGGGCGACCATCCCCGGGTGGTCGTCGCCCAGGAAAGCGCGCTCCTGCGCCTCCATGAAAAGATGCCGGTCCGGGTGGTGAAATGACAAACCGGGGAATTATCGACCGGATGCTGGCCGCGCCCTACCTGGTAATGTCGGTCATCCTGCTGCTGGCGGCCCTGGGCTTTATCGGCTTCAAGTCCATGCCGCTCAACCTTTTTCCCGACGCCAACTACCCGGTCA
>WFRT01000217.1 GCA_015486445.1 Pseudomonadota bacterium
GTGGAGCCCGGCGTAATCGGCAAAATCGAGCAAGGCGCTCATTGCCGTGCCGCCGTGGGGAATTCCCTGCCAGCCCTCCTGCGCCGAAGTAAACCTCAACCCGGTCCTGAGCACCTGGTCTTCCAGGTCCGCCGCCGGGGGCGGGTCGAACCAGTCCCACTCGTGACAGATAAAACAGGCTTCATGCCCTTTGGCTGCCATTTTTTCTCCTTAAGTTTCGCTTCCCGCCGGCGGCCCCACCCCTTCCCGGCCCCGTAAAAGGCCAGTCAAAAGACTTGACAGGGCGGCCGGTTTAGCCTAAAACAAGACCCGGAAAGTATTATTTATCAATATGCCATCAAGGATGGAGGTGACAATGTTTTTTCAGCAGTTCAAAGTCGAAGGCCTGGGATGTCTCTCTTACATGCTCGGCTGCCCCCTGGCCGGCCGAGCCATTGTCGTCGACCCCAAGCGCGACATCGGCGATTACCTCGACTGCGCCCGTACCAACAAAATGAAGATCGGCGCCATCATCGAAACCCACGTCCATGCCGATCATGTCTCGGGAGCGATGGAACTGAGCTACCAGACCGGGGCCCCGGTCCACCTCGGCACGGGCTCCCCGGTGGAGTACGACTTCAAGCCGATCAGCGACGGCGATGAAATGGTAATCGGCAACGTCAAGATCAAATTCATCAGCACCCCGGGCCATACGCCGAACTCGATTTCCCTGGCGGTCACCGACCTCTCCCGGGGCGACTTCGTCGAAATGCTGTTGACCGGCGACCTGCTCTTTGTCGGCAGTATCGGCCGGCCCGACCTGGCCGGCGGCGAACTCCTCGAGGAACAGATCCGCAACGCCTACCACAGCCTGAATGTCAAACTGGCCGAGTTTCCCGACTACGTCGAGGTTTACCCGGCCCACGGCGCCGGCTCCCTGTGCGGGGCCGGGATCAGCGCCAAGCCTTCCTCGACCCTGGGCTACGAACGCCAGACCAACCCCTTTCTCAAGCTTGACTTCGAGGCCTTTCACAAGGAGTTGACCACCAGCACCCCGCATCGGCCGATCAACTTCACCCACATCATCCAGACCAACATCAAGGGGGCGAAGCTGCTCAAGGAACTGCCTTCGATAAGTGAATACAAGCCCACCACCTGCAAACAGTTTCTCGCTGCCGACCAAAGCCGCAAGCTGATTGACCTGCGCGAGGCCACGGCCTTCGGCGGCGCCCATATTCCCGGCAGCCTCAACATCGGCCTGGCCCCGAATTCGGCCACCTGGATCGGCAACGTCGTCGATCCGGTCAGCGAACTTCTGCTGCTGGGCAACAGCCGGACAGAGGTCGAAAGGGCAACGACCATGTTCCGCCGGGTCGGCTATGACGACATCAGGGGCTACCTGATCGGGCTCAACAGCTGGATTCTCGAAGCCGAGGACACCGGCTTTCTGCCCCAGATCACCGTCCACTCCCTGAAAAAGGTGCTGGGAAAATACGGCAACCACATGGTCCTCGACGTCCGCAGCCCGCTCGAGTGGCAGAAAGGCCACATTGACGGCGCGACCCACATCCCACTGCCGGAGTTGATCGCCAAGGAGATCGCAGCCGACCGCGACCAGCACATCAGCGTCATCTGCATGTCGGGCTACCGCTCCAATATCGGGGCTTCGATTCTCAAGCAGCGCGGCTATAAAAACGTCTACAGCGTGATCGGTGGCATGAGCACCTGGAAGGCCGCCGGCTACGAAATGGCATCATAGGAAGGCTGCAACCGGCAGACACAACGGTAGCCGGAGCCGGTGTTCATCAATCCGGCAGGGTCGCGGGAACGGCCCGGGCCAGCAGGGGAAGTTTCCGGTCCTTGTCGGAAAGCAGCACGGCCCCGCAGTCGGGCCACTCAATGCCGATGGCGGGATCGTTCCAGAAGATGCCGTACTCGTCGTCGGGCCGATAGAAATCGGTACACTTGTAGTAGACCTCGGCGGTTTCGCTCAAGACCATGAAACCGTGGGCGAAACCGGGCGGCACGAAGAGCTGGTGGCGGTTCTGGCCGCTGAGCCGGGCCCCGGTCCAGCGGCCGAAGGTCGGGGAGCGGCGGCGGATATCAACCGCGACATCGAAGATCTCACCCTGCAGAACGAACACCAGCTTGCCCTGCGGCTGCTTGAGCTGGTAGTGCAGACCGCGCACCGTGCCCCGGACCGAGCGGGACATGTTGTCCTGGACGAAATCGCAGCCGACACCCCCCTCGCCGTATTTGCGGCGGTGAAAAGTTTCCTGGAAAAAGCCCCGCCGGTCCCGGTGAATATCGGGCCGGATCAACATCACACCGGCAATCTTCGTTGTCGCAAACTCCATCCGCTCTCACCCTGGGAAAAGTTACAGACCCGGCCGGGCCCGCCCGCCGCGGCCACCCCTCCTGCAGCCCCGCCAATATAGCACGGCCCGGCCCGCAGTCAAACCTCTTTTACACATTTTGCAGGAAGTTAAAACGACAATAAAATTTCTTGTTTTTCCCTCAGGCTTGTTATAGATTCCGGTATCTGAACCCACAACCTGACAAAGGAGGCCGACCCGATGAAAGTCCGCTTGAGTTACGGTTTGCAAGGTTTGGAAATCGACCTTCCCGAGACCCCGGGTTTCCAGGGTGTTTTGCGCCCCCGGGAAGCCCCGGCCCTGGAGGATCCGGCCGCGGCCGTGGCCGGCGCCCTGCAGAACCCGATTGCCGCCGCTCCCCTGAAAGATACGGCCGCCAGCCGGCAGAACGCCTGCATCGTCATCAGCGACATTACCCGGCCGGTCCCCAACCAGCTTATCCTGCC
Source organism: Pseudomonadota bacterium (assembly GCA_015486445.1). Lineage (GTDB taxonomy): Bacteria > Desulfobacterota > Anaeroferrophillalia > Anaeroferrophillales > Tharpellaceae > JAADEO01. The sequence continues at coordinate 2,801 of WFRT01000217.1, forward strand.
CCCGCTGATCCGGGAAATCGAAGCTTCCGGCATCCCCTCCGAGGCGATCACCATCCTCATCGCCACCGGCATCCACCGCCCCAACCAGGGTGATGAACTGGTGCAGCTGGTGGGCCGTGAAATTGCCGAAAAATACCGGATCATCAACCACTTTTCCAAGCGCCGGGAAGAGATGGCGACGGTCGGGGAAATCGAGGACGGGGTGCCGGCCCTGATCAACAAGCACTACCTGAATGCCGAGCTCAAGATCCTGACCGGCTTTATCGAACCCCACATGTGGGCCGGTTTTTCCGGCGGCCGCAAATCGATTCTGCCCGGAATTTCAGCCCTCGAAACCCTGGAATACATGCACGGCCCCGAGATGATCGCCGACCCCGGCACGGTCTACGGCAATCTCGTCGACAACCCCTTCCACGATGCCGGGCTCAAGGTAATGCAGCAAGCCGGAGCCGATTTCATCGTCAACGTCACCCTCGACACCGCCAAGAGAGTGACCAGGGTTTTTGCCGGAGACCCGGTCCAGGCCCACCTCGAAGGGTGCCGCTTCCTGGCCCCCTACTGCAGCCTGACCCTGGACCAGCCGCTGGATTTCATCGTCACCACCAATTCCGGCGCCCCGCTCGACTGCAATCTCTACCAGACCGTCAAGGGCATTACCGGGGCCGCCCCGGTGGTCAAGAAGGGCGGGGAAATCGTTATTGCCAGCGCCTGCAGCGAAGGGGCTGGGAGTCCCGAATACCGGGAAATCCTGGCCCTGATCGACACCCCGGAAAATTTCCTCCGGCGGCTCATGGCCCGCGAATTTTTCATCGCCGACCAGTGGTGCGCCCAGGAAACCTACCAGGTCGTGGTCAATCACCCGGTCTGGCTCTACAGCGATGGCCTGAGCCCCGAGGAGATCTCCGGCTACCACCTGACCCCGGTCGACGAGATCGAAAAAGCGATCGCCCGGCTGCTTGAACGACACGGACCCAAAGCCCGATGGGCGGTGGTGCCGGACGGGCCGCTGCTGATTCTAACACTTGGAAATTAAAAGAAAATTCCGGCCAAAACAGGCAGACAGAAGCTAACGACAGGGTAAGAGGAGAGCCATGGCGGACAAAGGCAACATCATCAGGCTGGAAAAGGTTTTGACGGAAAGTGAATATCGGGCCATCGATGATTTCGGCGCCGGTTGCCGGGACCTGGAAGACCTGCCGGCCGTTATGGCTTTCCTTAAAGAAAGGTTCAATCTCAAACTGACCGACGACCCGGAGATCGTTTCCGGCTACGCCGCCGACAGTTCCAACCTGCCGGCCCACGCCGACGCTCTGGCCCGGCCGGCAGACGAGCGCGAGGCGGCAATCATCCTGCGCACCGGCCAGGCCGCAAAAATTCCGATCACCCTCTCCGGCGGCCGCTCCAACCTGACCGGCAGCGCCACGGCCGAAGCCGGCATCCTGCTTTCGACCGCCGCCTTCCGTAAACCGGATGTGGCCATTGATGCCGCAAACACCGAGGTCGTAACCCCGGTCAACATCGTCCTCGAGGAGTTGCGGGACAAGATCCTTGAGGCCACCGGCAACACCCTCTACCTGCCGGTCGATCCCACAAGCCGCGGCGACGCCTGGATCGGCGGCATCATCGCCTGCAACGCCTCGGGTTTCATCCCGGGCGAGGCCGGGGCCACCCGGGAGTGGGTTAAGGCGCTCGAAGTCCTGCTGCCCGACGGTCTGAAAATCTCGCTCCGGCGGGGGGAATATTTTTCCGCCGACGGCGAATTCATCCTGGACGACGGAAAACGGCAAAAACGCTGGCCGGTCCCGACCTATGCCCGGCCGGCAATCAAAAACGCCAGCGGCCCCTGGTCCTCACCCGACGGCCGCATCGACCTGATCGACATGTTCATCGGCAGCGAAGGGATTTTCGGCCTGGTCACCAGCTGCACCTTCAGGCTGGCTCCCAAGCCGGAAACCTGTCTCGACCTCTTTTTCTCGCTGCCCGACGAAACCCGGGCCGTCTCCTTCTACCACTATGCCAACCGGCTGCTCGACGGCAACCTGAGCCGCCTCAGCGCCTTCGAATATTTCGGCGTCAACAGCCTCAACTACATGGACCACCGGGAACGCTTCTTTTACGGCGACAACCAGGTGGCCATCTACCTGCAGATCCCGGTGGCCCGCAAAGAGGATCTCGACCGGGAAACCGAACTCTGGTTTGACCGGCTCTTAGCCTCCGGCTGCGGCATCGAACCCGAGGCCGTGATCCTGCTCGACAGCGAACCCAAGCGCCGGCTCTTCATGGAGGCCCGGCACTCGATGCCGGCCAACGCCCTGGAGGTGATCCAGGGCTACGACACCTGCACGATCATGACCGACGCCCTGGTGCCGCCGGAAAACTTCCCGGCCTTCCTGGAATCCACCCATGCCCTCCTGCGGCGGGAAGGGATAGAATACCTGGCCTTCGGCCACCTGGGCGACTGCCATCTCCACTTCACGCTGCTGCCGACCCGGGAGAAAATGGAACGGGCCCTTGAGCTTTACGACCTGATTATCGCCCGGGCCGTCGAACTTGACGGGGTCTACTCCGGTGAGCACGGCACCGGCAAACGCAAACGCAAGGACTTCCTGACCCTCTACAACCAGGCGGCGGTCGACCAGCTCAGGGCCTGCAAAAAGGCCGTCGATCCCGGCCTCCTTCTCAACCGGGGCAATATTTTCGTACCCTGAAACCAACCGGGAAAAACATCCAAGTTAAAGACGGCGACCGGCAACTGACGGTTTCCCTTTACAATCCCTCTTGACATCTATATAATAATCTGACAGGAAATACCCAGAGAAATGGGATTTTTACAAAGATTTCTGCGGCCTCGGGGAAAGCCCGACTCCCCGTTCACCAGCGACCGGATCCGCAAGGAGAACATCGAGATCGGCCCCTGGACCTACGGTAAACCGGTTATTCACCGCTGGTCGAAAAACTACCGGGTCGAAATCGGCAGTTTCTGCTCGATCGCCGAGGATGTTCATCTCCTGGTCGACGGCAACCACCACACCGAATGGATCAGCACCTACCCCTTCGGCCGTCTCCTGCCGGGTTTCCCCAGGAATTCCGCCCACCCGGCCGGCAAGGGCGACATGGTTATCGGCCACGACGTCTGGATCGGCCGCAGCGTCCTGATCCTCTCCGGGGTCAGCATCGGCAGCGGGGCCGTGATTGCCGCCGGCAGCGTGGTCACGCGGCCGGTGCAGGCTTACGAAATCGTCGGCGGCAACCCGGCTGCCGGCCTGGGCTTCAGGTTTTCCCCGGCGCAGATCAAGGCCCTGCTCGAAATCGCCTGGTGGGAATGGCCGCTGGAAAAGATCAGGCGGGAGTTGGAACTGCTCGAATCGGGACGGGTCGACGAATTCATCGCCCGCCACCGGCCGGGAAACCAAAAACCGGGATAAAGGATAGATACCCTTTGCAGCAATCCGACACTTTCATCTGCCCGGCAACCAAGTTGCCGATCCGGCATCGGCCGGAATGGAACAAGGTCAGCCTGGGAGAAAATTACCAGCTTTCGATCGACCTGATCGGCGAGCAGATCATCCTGACCCACGGCTCCGGCCTGCCTTCTCCGAAAAGTGCCCGGGCCGCCCTCGACCTGATGGAAAAAATTATCTCCGAATACCTGCCCGACCGGCCTTACATCCAGATCTTTGACTACAACAACATCACCAACCATTCTATGGAAGCCCGGCGCATCGTCATCCAGCGGCTGAAACAGCGGAAACGGATGCGGGGAGCGGTCTATTACGGGCTCAATCCCATGATGCAGGCCAGCGTCCTGATCGCCCGGTTTTTCCGCCAGTTGCAGTTTCCCCTGCTGATTGCCGGCAACTACATCGAAGCCGTCAACCTGGCCCTGGGCCTGCTCGACGATCACCGCAGAGTCCCGCTGATCCGGGAAGAGGGAAAAAAGATCGACCACCGGACCAACCTCCTGCTGGAACAAATCGGCAACCCCGACCGGGCGCGGGATGAAGCCGATGCCGAAAGCCTCGACCGGCTGGAAAAGCGGGCCCTTGAACTGCTTGAAGATGAACGCCGGCAGGCCTTGAGCGGCGCTGAGCAGTTCCACAACCAGGAGGTTCTAAAGCGGCTCGAAGAGATTATCCGCCGCCGCAATGAACGGGCCCGCAGCTACCAGCGGAAAAAGAGTGAGCCCGATGCCGGATGAGCGAAACAAACCCGCAGACCAACTTTGAGAAAAAACATGCCTGAACTAGCCTATCTCGAAAATCGTTTTCTCCCCCTTGACCAGGCCCGCGTGCCGATCAATGACCGCGGCTACCTGTTCGCCGACGGCATCTACGAGGTCGCCGTCACCCGCAGCGGGAGGCCGTTCCTGCTGCCAGAACATTTCGCCCGCTTCGAACGCAGCGCCGCCGCGATCGATCTCAAACTGCCTTTCGACTTCAAGGAATTCAAGGACCTGATCAGTCAAGGCCTGGAACAGGCCGGGTTTGCCGAGACCATGGTCTACATCCAGGTCACCCGGGGAGTCGAGCCGCGGCGCCACAACTACACGAAGAACCTGGTCCCGAACCTGGTCATGACCTTCAGGCCGCGCCCGGAAATTCCCGCGGCCGTGCGCCGCGAGGGGGTCGGTATCATCACCGTGCCGGAAATCCGCTGGAGCCACTGTTTCATCAAGAGTA
>WFRT01000218.1 GCA_015486445.1 Pseudomonadota bacterium
CCGGCTTTTCAAACCCTTTTCCACGACCAAGAACAAGGGGCTGGGCATCGGTCTCTACCAGTGCCGCCGGATTGCCGAGGCCCACGGCGGCCGGATCGAGGTGGAGAGCGAGGTCGGCCGGGGCACGGTGTTTACGGTAATTTTTCCGGGCGGCAATAAAGATCCGGCCGGGTAGCAGCGGGGCGTGGAGTTTTCCCGGAAACCGGTTGCCAAGAGGTGTTGAAATAGATGAACAAGTTGCTGATTGTTGATGACAATCCCGAAATCAGGAAACAGCTCAAATGGGGCCTCGGCAGGGAATACAGCCTGCTGCTGGCCGCCAGCGGGGACGAGGCCCTGGAGCTTTTCAAAAATCATCATCCGGCGGTGGTGACCCTGGATCTCGGCCTGCCGCCCGATCTCGACGGGGCCACGGAAGGATTCCGCTGCCTCGAAGCGATGCTGATCGAAGACCCCCGCACCAAGGTTATCGTCCTGTCCGGCAACGACGAGCGCGCCAACGTGCTGCGGGCCGTCGAACTCGGGGCCTACGATTTTTACCAGAAACCCATCGACCTGTCCGAACTCAAGGTGATTTTGCACCGGGCCTTCAACCTGGCCGCCATCGAGGCCGAAAACCGGCGCTTGCACGGTGTCCTGGCGATCGAGGGCGACGGCATGTCGGGGATGCTGGGTCAGTGCCCGCGGATGCTCGAGGTTTTCGCCTCGATTCGCAAGGTTGCGACCACCGACGTTCCGGTGCTGGTGCTCGGGGAGAGCGGCACCGGCAAGGAACTGGTGGGGCGGGCCCTGCACTCCCGGAGCCTGCGCCGGGAGCAGGCCTTCATCCCGATCAACTGCGGAGCGATTCCGGAGGCCCTGCTGGAGTCGGAGCTTTTCGGCCATGAGAAGGGGGCTTTTACCGGAGCCCAGGGCCGGGTCCGGGGCAAGATTGAATACGCCGACGGCGGCACCCTGTTTCTCGACGAGATCGGCGAGATGCCGGCCTCCCTCCAGGTCAAGCTGCTGCGTTTCCTTCAGGACAAGATGATCCAGCGGGTCGGGGGGCGCGAGGATTTCGAGGTTGACGCGCGGATCATCGCGGCCACCAATGTCGACATCGAAAAAGCGATTGCCGAAGATAAATTCCGCGAGGACCTTTTCTATCGTATCGGCGTGGTTACCATCACCCTGCCGCCGCTACGTGAGCGGGGAGACGACCTGGTGCTGCTGGGGCGCTATTTTCTCAAGCGTTCCTGTGCCGAGTTTGGCCGCCGGGTGAGGGGCTTCAGCCCGGCGGCGCTGGCCGCCATGCGGGAGTACGAATGGCCGGGGAACGTGCGGGAACTCGAAAACAAGGTGAAAAGGGCGGTGCTGATGAGTACCGACGCCCTGGTCGAGGTCTGGGACCTGGGCCTGGCGCCGCGGCCGGCCGAGGTTGAAACGGCCGCGGCTCCGGTTGACGAAAAGGCCGCGGCCGGGAGTTGTCCGGACGGGGAGAAAAAACCGGGCGGCGGGGTTACCCTGGAGTTGTCGGGCTTGAAACTAAAGGAGGCCCGCCTCAAGCTTGAAAAAGAGCTGCTGCTGGCGGCAGTCAGGAAATACCAGGGCAACGTCAAGGTCATGGCCGCAGAGCTCGGGGTCAGTCGCCCGACCCTGTACGACCTGATGAAAAAACACGGACTGCATTAGCATCAAAGTAGTAACTATTCAGCCACTCAGAAAAACCACCCCCGCCCCCTCCTTCAAAGAGGGAGATAGAATTTAGCTGAATAGTTACACATCAAGAAAGGAGGCCGGCGGCCGGCAGGGGCCGCCTTGCAGCGTTATGGCGGCACGCATTGTTCCCTTCCTGGGATTCATGGCTTTTATCGGTTTTGAGGAGTTGCTCGATTTCCTGCGGGCCCGGGGCCTGGTGGCTTTCAGCGATGCCGGCATGATGTGGCTCTACCCCGTCAAGGCCGCCGTGGCGGCCGGGCTGCTGCTCTACTTTTACCGTCGCTACGACGAATTGTCCTGGCGGGACCTGGGAAACTGGTCGAACACGCTGCTGAGCCTGGTCGTGGGGGGGCTGGTTTTCATGCTCTGGATAAACATGGACTGGAGCCTGCCCCTGGCGGGAGCCGGGGAACGCAACCTTTTCAACCCCGGCCTGATTGCCAGCCCGATTGCCCGTAGCTTCCTGGTCGGCTCGCGCCTGGCTGGAGCCGTGCTGGTGGTGCCCCTGATGGAGGAGCTTTTCTGGCGCTCGTTTCTTCTGCGCTACCTCCAGGGGGAAGATTTTCTCAAGGTTGAAATCGGCCGTTTCACCTGGTTTTCCTGCCTTGCCACGATCGTTCTTTTCGGCCTTGAACACCACCTTTTCTACGCCGGCATGATGGCCGGCCTGTTTTACAATCTGCTGATCTATCGCAGTAAAAGCATCGCCCAGTGCACCCTGGCCCACGCCGTCACCAACCTGGCCCTGGGTCTCTATGTCCTTTTCAGCCACAACTGGAGTTTCTGGTAGCGGCTGCTGCCGGATTTTATTTTTTTTTGCCGGCGGGACCCGGATAGACCACCCGATAGCCTTCCGGAGTGGTTGTTGCCAGCTGCCAGGGAGCCTGGTTCTGGTGGCCCCGGCCGGGGCCGGTGAAAGCGATTTTGCCGTAGATTGTCGGCCGGCTGATTTTTTCCAGGGCGGCGGCCGCGGCCGCCGGGGTTCGGACAGTGGTTTTCTCCAGGGCCGCAACGATTACCTGGGCCGTGGCGAAGGCCGCGGCCCGGCGGTAGCCGGTCAGCTCGGGGTAGGGGGTTTGCTCTTCGGTCGGCGGCAGCCAGCGGACCGGCCGCAGCAGGCCGACCGGCGGGGCCGCCGCGGTCGGGGCCTGCGGGAAGCAGTCATCGGGAATCTCGATCACGTTCGGGGGCATGATCTCGAGCCGCCGGCCCTGGGCGAAGAATTTGCGGGCGGCGGTCGGGCCGGTGGCCAGCAGGATGAGCTCGGGGCGCTGTTCCTTGACCAGGTTCAAAAGATCGTAAAAATTGCTTTCGTTGCTCCGCAGGGTTTTCCAGATGGCGAGGTCGAGGCCGAGCCCGGCGCAGAGTTTTCTCAGGCGCCTGGCGTCGCGCACCTGGCAGGCTTTTTCTCCCTTAATGACGGCCACCGACTGCAACGCCGGCCGGCGGGACTTGATGAACCCGGACAGCAACTGCCTGAAGGCCGAGCGCGGCCGGGTGGTGCGGAAGGTGAAAGCGCTTTTCTCATTGACCAGGTTGTCCTGGTCGGCTCCGACGATGACCAGCGGCAGGCCGTTCTTTTCGGCCGCCCTGGAGGCGGTCCAGGCGCAGGGGTTGAGTGGGGTCCCGGCCGCGACCAGAGTTTGTTCCTCGCTGGCCAGAAGTTCAACCAGGGTCCGGGCGGTGTCGGGGTCGCTCTCGGTGTCGAGGTAGATGACGGAAACCGTCAAACCGCTTTCAGCCGTAGCGAAGTTGAACCCGGATTCAAAGCCCTCGCGCATCCTTTTGCCGAGTTCCGAGAAGGTTCCGCCCAGGGGGAGCAGAATCGCCACCTGGGAAGAGGAGACGGTCGGGCTGCCGGCCGCTGCGGTTGCCGTTGCGCCTGCCGGTGTTCCCGCCGGCGCGGCCGGCAGGCGGGCCGGTAAGAGAAACAGGGTCAGGGTCAGCAGCAGCGTGAAAAGGGTGGTCAGCGGGCGCGGGCGGGGCGAAATCGTGCCGGACATCGATGGACTCCGTGGTCAGGGATGGTAGGGGTTCCCGAGAGCGGAAAGTTCGAAAATCCTCCCGGGCGCCGGTTTCTTGTGTAAGTTTTCTCCGTTTGTAACTATTCAGC
>WFRT01000219.1 GCA_015486445.1 Pseudomonadota bacterium
CTCCAGGGCTTTGCCGGCGGCCGCCTCTACGGCGAAGATTACGACAACACCTGGATGGCCGGCGGCGAACTGGACAGCTCCACCCCCTTGGGCCAGTTCCCGCTGCGGCTGGAATTCTTCCTTGCTGGGGCCACTTTCAACAACCCCGGGGTCGACGACGATGATTTTAATCAGCTCAAAGCCGGCGGCCGCCTGGTCTGGTTACTCTCTCCCCGGCTGACCCTGGAGTGGGAGAACTTTCTCAGCTGGGAAGACTACGGCGCCGATGCGGAGGTTACCGGTCCCGGCTCACCCCATAAATCGGCAGCCGGCCACGGTTTCGGGACACCGAAAGGAGGCGGCCAGGGCCGGAAAGACCCGTCCTCCGGGCCCGGCCACCGGCCGCGGCACCACAACCGAGGAGAGCGCAGCGACCGGGTGACGGCCACGGCCCTGCGCGCCCTGCTGGCAATCAATCCCTTCTGGGACGGTATCGCCGAGATCTTCTGGCAGGGCCGGCACTCCTCGCTGGATGCTGAAAAGAGCCATTCCTACGGGCTCCGGCTGGATCTTTTCTGGCACCCCCTGGAAAGACTGGAAACCACGCTTTCCCTCAATGCCGCCCGGACCCCCTACAATTACAGGCTGCAGGGGGAAAAGCGCTGTGAAAAAAGCTACGGCTCAACCATCAACCTGAGCTGGAAGCTCTCCGACCACTGGTCGCTGGCCGGCAGCTGGGACTGGTACCGGCAGGATTCAGACCTCAACAACGACGAATACACCCGCAACCAATGGAACGCTTCTCTGAATTTTTCCTTTTGACGGCCGCCGCCGTGGTCCTGCTGCTGGCGGCGCTCCCGGCGCCGCCGGCCCGGGCCCAGGAGTGGCAGCTGGTCACCGGCCGGGTGGAAACCCTGGTGCGGGGGGAAAAATATATCGAGCTGACCCTCAAACCCGATTCCGGGACGGGAAAAACCCCGCCGGTAAACCTTGAAATCCCGGTTGCCGACTGTCCCGGCCCGCTCAAGGCCGGCGACCACGTCAGGATCTGGAACAAAACCACCGGCTCCGGCAGAACGGTCTACAGGATTTCGACCAACCGCCGGTGTGATGCCACCGGGGTCCGCCAGCGCCTGCGCCGCCACGGTCATCGTTCCGGCGGTCGCCGGGGCGGCGGGGGAGGCCACGGTGGTCACTGACAGAAAACGCTCCCGAACCGCCCCCGGCACCGGGCTCGCCCGGAAAATCTCCCGGCTGCCGCTGTGGCTCGGCAACCTGCTGTTTTTCGGCCTTTTGATCCTCGTGGTCCTCGGCTATTTTCTCTGGCAGGCCGGCCAGGTCCGCAACAGCTTCTACCGCCACACTATGGAACACAGCCAACTGCTGGCCCAAATCACCCGGCTCAATCTCGACAACGCCCTGGCCGCCGACCGGGCCGTCAAGCAGGCGGCCCGCACCTTCATGCTCAACAGCGCCCGCTTTATCGACTACCTGGCCGCCGTCGAACCTTTTACCGAGAGCGAGCTCACCAGCCTGGCCCTCGAATCCGGCCTCTGCGGCGCCACCATCGCCGCCCCCAGGCAGCAAGTCAGCGGCCCGCCCGGCTGGCTTGAGGAATGCGGCCTCTCCCCGGCCCGGCGCCGGGAGCTTAAGGGGGTTTCCTTCATGCACCTGCCGCAAAGCCATATCTTCGTTCTTTCCTATCCGCGCCGGGAGGGGCCGGGGACCATCTACATAGGTTTCGAGGCCCGGCATCTCGAGACCCTGCAGCAGCAGGTCGGGGTCGAGCACCTGCTCAAGACCTTGAACCAGGTGCCCGGCATCGCCTACGTGCGCCTGCAAAAAACCGCCGCTGGCCGGCCGGACGGCAGCCTGCGGGAGCGCCAGACCCGGCAGGGTCTGGTCATCGAAAGCCGGCTGCCGCTCAAGGACCGAGTCCTTATTGCCGGCTTCAATTCCGATTTCCTGGTCGCCCGCGAACGCACCCTCTGGCGTGACTTCTTCGTTTTCGCCTCGATCCTGGCCGCCCTGGGCCTGCTGGCCTCGATCCTGCTCTACCGCCTGCAGCTTTTTCACCTGCTCAAGGTGAGAAAATACGAGCAGCACCTGGCCCGCGAACGGGAAAACGCCATGCTCGGCCGGGCCACCGCGGCCCTGGCCCACGAAATCAGGAACCCGTTGAACGCCATCAGCATCGGCCTGCAAAGGCTGGAAATCGAAGAGTGCGGCCTCGGGGAAGAGTACCGGCCGCTACTGACCGCGATGCGCAACGCGGTCGGCCGGGCCGACGCCATCGTCAACGACCTCAGGCGCTTCTCCCGGCCTTTCAACCCTCGTTGTGAAGCCCTTGCCGTCGATCTGCTGGTCAAGGACATCCTGGCCCTTTACCGGATGCGGGCCGAGGCCTGCGGCATCCGGGTCGAATTTTTCGACCGGCGGCCGGCCGGCGGGAGAAAAGCCCTTCCGGCCGACCCCAACCTGCTCGCCCAGGTCCTGGAAAACCTCTGCAAGAATGCCGTCGAAGCCCAGCCCGGGGGCGGCTTTCTCAAGGTGGAAATCGAACTCGAGGGCCCGGAACTGGTTATCCGGATGGAGAACGGCGGCCTTGAACTGCCGGCCGGGGAGGTGGAAAAGATCATCGCCCCGTGGTTTACCACCAAGACTCGCGGCACCGGCCTCGGCCTGGCCCTGGCCGAAAGAATCATCCGCGCCCACCGGGGCCGTTTCCAGCTTTCGTCCCCGGCCCCCGGCATCCTGCGCCAGGAGATCCGGCTGCCGCGGCGGCCGCCGGAGCCGGAAACCAGGCAAGCTTCGACCTGAACCGATCCCCCCACCGGAACAGCAAACAGGGAATTGCGGCCATGGACATACTTATCGTTGACGACGAACAGGAACAGAGGGAACTACTCGGAGGGTTTCTCGGCAAGCAGGGTTACGATATCCACCTGGCGGCCGACGCCCGGGCGGCGGAAAACCTGGTCCGCCAGCACAACATCGACCTGGTGCTGCTCGACCACCGGCTGCCGGACAAAAACGGCGATCTCCTGCTGCTGGATCTCAAGGAAATCAACCCGCTGCTCAAGTTCATCATGATCACAGCCTACGGCGCCGTCTCAACCGCGGTCGAGGTGATGCACAGCGGCGCCGACTATTTCTTTGAAAAGCCGGTCGATCTCAATCGCCTGCTCGAACAGATCGGCATCATCGAGGAACGGCTCCCGGTCGACCGGGACAGCACCGAGGTCGAAAAACTGCTGGCCGACGACTCCAGCCTGCCGCTCCGGCTGGTGGGACACAGCCGGGCCATGCGCGAGCTGGTCTCGGTCGTGCGCCGGGCCGCGCCGACCCCATGGACGGTTCTGATCCGGGGCGAAACCGGTACCGGCAAGGAACTGGTGGCCCGGCTGCTCCATCTGCTGAGTCCGCGCCGCGACCACCCGTTCGTCGCCGTCAACTGCGCGGCGATGCCGGAAAACCTGGTTGAATCCGAGCTTTTCGGCCACGAGAAGGGCTCTTTTACCGGGGCCGCGGCCCGGCGTCGCGGACATTTCGAACTCGCCTCCGGCGGCACCCTGCTGCTCGACGAAATCGGCGAACTGCCGCCGGGAACCCAGGCCAAGCTGCTGCGGACCCTGCAGGAAAAACGGATCACCCGGATCGGCGGGGAAAAGGAGATCGCCATTGACATCCGGCTGCTCGCCGCCACCAACCGCGATCTCGAGGAGATGGTACAGGCCGGCAAATTCCGCGAAGACCTCTTCTTTCGCCTCAAGGTCATCGAGATCGAACTGCCGCCGCTGCGCCAGCGGCGCGACGATCTTCCCGAACTGATCGAGGCCCTGCTCGAACGCCACGGCCTGGAAGGAGTCACCTTCGCCCGGGACGCCTTGAACGTCCTGGCCCGCTACCATTTCCCCGGCAACATCCGGGAACTCGAACACATCATCCAGCGGACCACGGCCCTGGCCCGGAGTCCAGTGATCCGGGCCGCCGACCTGCCGGCTGAAATCCGTTTCCCGGAAAAAAATACCGAAGGCGGCACGCTCGAGGAAAGGTTGCTCGAGGTCGAACGCCGGCTGCTGCTCGAAGCCCTGGAAAAACATGACTGGGTCCAGACCCGGGCGGCTGAATCACTGGGCATCAGCGAAAGGGTGCTGCGCTACAAGATCAGCAAGCACGAAATCTACCGGCCCCGGGAAAAGCAGCAGCCGGCATAAACGGTTTCCGCCGCGCGGCCGCAAGGCTTGCCAAGAAAGGGGGATCGGCCCGCAAATTTGCGGGCCGATCCCCCTTTTCCCTTAAAGCTCCACCAGTTTCCCCGGCCCCGGCCGGTCCAACCTCGACAATATTGTCGAAAGCCCACTCCGGTTGTCGAAAAACCCGCCAGCCACAAACCACCTGAAAAACACAACTACTTGAAATAACAAGATAATTTTTTATTTTCCAGCCTGGCACCCAACCTGCAATCTATCAATCCCGAAAAGCGCAGGCCACTTTCGGCCCCCGGGTTTGACGGCTGCCGGTCAGCGTCACCGTCAACCCGACAACCACAACCGATCTAAGGAGAATCCTGATGAAAAACAGTTTTGCCAGCATCTCCGGACTGGTGACGGTCATGATGATAGGGATCGCCCTCCCGGCCTTGCCGGCGGCCGCCACGGACCTCCCGGCGGCCGACACAACGGCCGCAACCGCCCCGATAGTCGACAGTTCGGCCGGCGCCGGCGCCAGCCAGTACCGCTGGCAGGGAGATAACAGAAACGGCGGTCTGTCCACCGACAATCGGGCAGCCTCTCAGAGGACCCGAACCCAGACCCGAACCCGAACCGGCGCCGAAAATCAAGCCCGGCAGCATTCATCCCGCTGCCGGGGCTCACAGCCAATGGAGCAGTCCGGCAGCGGTGAGCTTTCCGGCAGGAAAAATCACCGGGGCGGTTTCAGCGGCCAGGGCCGTCACGGCCACGGCGGCCGGCGCTAGAGCCGGAACAAAAAGACAATTGCATCTCGAACCTGACGATGCCCAATTAACCCCGGCAACCTAAACCTTCAGAACAGGAGAAACAGAACATGAAAAAACAGATTTTAACTTTGGTCACCATCACAATTTTCAGTCTCATGCTGGGCGGCACCGCCCTGGCCCGCGGCGGCCACGGCCAGGGACAGCACGCGGGAAACCCGGCGGCCATGGCCGCCTCCCTGCCCTACGAAGAACTTTCCGAAGCCGAGAAAGGGGACCTGCTGAAAATGGTCGAGGAAGAGAAACTGGCCCGGGACGTCTATACCGCCCTTTACCGGAAATGGAACATTCCGGCCTTCAACAACATCTCCCGCAGTGAGCAGCGTCACATGGATGCAGTCGCCGGCCTGCTGGCCAAGTACGACATCGCCAACCCGGTGGCCGACATGGAACCGGGGCAGTTTGCCGACCCGGCGGTCGCCGACCTCTACCGGCAGCTGACGGACCGGGGCCAGGCCAGCGAAGAAGAAGCGCTCAGGGTCGGGGCGACGATCGAAGATCTTGACATCAAGGATCTCAAGGAGTGCCTCGAAAACAGTGACAACCAGGATCTGGCAGTGGTTTTCGGCAATTTGAAGCGGGGTTCGGAAAACCATCTGCGGGCCTTCTGCTCACTGCTTTCGGTCTACGGCTACGCCCCTTACGAGGCCCAGTTCCTGAGCCCGGAAGAGATCGACGAGATCATCAGTACTCCCCCGACCCGGGGCCACCGGGGCCAGGGCCGCGGGCAATGCTCCCGGCAGGTCCAATAATAACCGCAGGAATCCACGGCACCAACCGGAAAGGCCGGGGCGGGCGAGTCAGCGCTCCGGCCTTTCCACTGTCAGCCGGGACGGCAGGATTTTCAACCGCCTGTGAAACAAAAAAAGGGGCCGCCTCGATCGAGGCGGCCCCTGCCATCTTATGCTTGAAACCAACCAGTAAACTTACTTCTTTACCGCCTCCCGACCGAGATGGAAGGCCTTGAGGTTGAGATCGACCAGCTTGGCCGGCAGAACCTCACGGATCTTGGTTTCCCAGAGGCTTTCCGGCAGAGGCAGAAAGCTCGAGACCGCCCCGACCATGACGACGTTGGCCGAACGGGCATTGCCGGCCTTGACCGCCAGGCCGAGACCATCGATGGCGTAAACCTTCTCGCCGCAGGCGGCGATCCTGGTCTCGACGTCATCCGGGTATTCGGCAACCCCGGAAGCCACGGTGCTGGGATTGATCCGCATCTTGTTGTAGATGACGATGCCGCCCTTTTTCAGGCAATGAAGATTGCGCAGGGTCTCGAGGCGTTCGAAGCCAATCAGGAAATCGGCCTCGCCCGGATCGATCGTCGGCGAATAGACCTTCTGCCCGAAACGCACGTGGCTGGTAACACTGCCGCCGCGCTGGCTCATGCCGTGAACTTCACTCTGCTTAACATCGAGGTCGGCCTCAATTGCCACCGAGGTAAAAATCTGGCTCGCCAGCAGGACTCCCTGGCCACCGACCCCGGCCAGTAAAATATTTGTCGTTTCCATTATCATTCTCCAATCGCGTCAAATTTACAGACCTGGGCGCAGACCCCGCAGCCGGCGCACATGTTGGGATCGATCACCACGAACTTCTTGTCGTCCTTGACCTCGAGCGAGAGGGCGTTGCAGCTGACCGACAGGCAGCGCTTGCAGCCGGTGCACTTTTCGGCGTCGACCTTGAGCGGCGGTTTGCTGATCCGGTAGCGCAGGACACAGGGGGCCTCGACCACGACCACCGTCATCTCTTCGTTTTCGAGGGCGGCTTTGAGCTTCTCCTCGATGTCGTTGAGATCGTAGGGGTTGATCTTGACGACGTTCTTGACTCCCATGGCCTTGACCAGGGCCGGGATGTCGGCGGCAATCGCCTCTTCCCCGCTCAGGGTGCGGCCCGAACCCGGGTTCTCCTGGCCGCCGGTCATGCCGGTGGTGCGGTTGTCGAGAATCATCGCCACCGACGCGCTCTTGTTGTAGATGCTGTTGAGCAGGCTGGTCATGCCGGAATGGAAAAAGGTCGAGTCACCAATGACCGAAACCACCTTCTGGCTGTAGTCATCGCTCTTGGCCACGACCTTGTCGATACCGTGCCCCATGCTGATGCTGGCCCCCATGCAGACGCAGGAGTGCAGGGCCGAGATCGGCGGCAGGGCGCCCAGGGTGTAGCAGCCGATGTCACCGGAGACAAAGACCTTGAGCTTTTTCAGGATCGTAAAGATCCCGCGGTGCGAGCAGCCCGGGCAGAAGGCCGGCGGCCGACCCGGCAGACCTTCGGCCACAGCCCTGAGATCGGGTCCCTGGCCGGTCACCTGCTTCTTGACGAAAGCGGCGGAAAACTCACCGGTCAGCGGAAACATGTCCTTGCCATGGTCAACTTTAATGCCCAGGGCCCGGATCTGGTCTTCGAAGAAGGGATCACCCTCTTCGACAATGTAGAGTTTGTCAACCCGGGCGGCGAACTCGCGAATCTTCTTTTCCGGCAGGGGGTAGCTCAGACCGAGCTTCAGCACCGAGACCTCGGGCAGGGCTTCCTTGACGTACTGGTAGCTGATGCCGTTGCAGATGAAACCCATCGAGGTGTCGTTGTATTCGACCCGGTTCAAGGGCGAGGTCTCGGCGTACTCCTTGAGTTTCAAGAGACGCTCTTCGACCAGCGGGTGCCGCAGCCGGGCGCTGGAGGGCAGCATCGTGTACTTGGGCATGTTCTTTTCCAGTTCGATGTCGCCCTGCTGCTCGGTGCGGCCGCCCAAAGCGACGATGCTTTTCGAGTGCGAGGTCCGGGTCGTGGTGCGAAAAAACACCGGGGTGTCGAATTTTTCGCTCAGGTCGAGGGCGATGGCGACGAAATCCTTGCACTCCTGGGAGTCGCTGGGCTCGATCACCGGGATCTTGGCCGAGCGGCCGTAGTTGCGGTTGTCCTGCTCGTTCTGGGAACTGTGCATGGCCGGGTCGTCGGCGCTGACCAGGACGAGGCCGCCCTTGACCCCGGTGTAGGAAAGGGTAAACAGCGGGTCGGCGGCGACGTTGACGCCGACATGCTTCATCGTCACCAGGGTCCGGGCCCCGGCAATCGCGGAGCCGACCCCGACTTCCAGGGCGACCTTCTCGTTGGGCGCCCACTCGGAGTAGATGTCGGTGTAGTTCTTGACATTTTCCAAAATCTCGGTAGACGGCGTTCCGGGATAGGCGGAAGCCAGTTTAACCCCGGCTTCCCAGGCCCCCCGGGCGATCGCCTCGTTGCCCGACAGGATTGCTTTCTGCTCACTCATAATTCAGTCCTCTTTCTCAATTTAATGTTTCCGGACTCAGACCGCCGCCATCCGGTTTCTCTGCTAACAACTTACCTTGAGCACCAGGGCGGCAGCGGTGTCCCCGGCGGCGCAGCCGGCAAAGAGCCCGTATCCGCCGCCGCACAGGGAGAGTTCCTCGATCAATTCGATAATGCAGCGGCCGGCGGTCGGCCCCTGCGGGTGACCGAAAATCAGCGAACTGCCGTAATTGTTGAAGCTCATGGCATCAATGCCCATTTTCTTGGCCAGGTAGAGATCGTTGACGGCAAACGGGTTGTGGGTCTTGATCGCCTTGACCTCCTTGATTCCGATACCGGCTTTTTCCAGGGCCCGTTCGGCCGCCGGGACTACGGCCGCCGCCATGTAGCCCTTCTTGTCGCGGTAAAAACCGTAGGAAAGAACCTGGATTTCGATCCCGGCATCGCTGCTCAACTCCCTGGCGGTCTGGCGGTCGGTAACGATCAGGCCGCAGTTGCCGTCGGCCGGATGGGTCTGGGAGCCGAAGGTGTGTACCCCGCCGGGCAGCACCGGTTTGAGGCCCTGCAAACCTTCGGCCGTCGTCGGCATGACCCCTTCGTCCTCGCTGATGGTTATGGTTTTTTTCTTGCTGATCTTGAGCTCGAGCGGGAACATGTAGCGTTTCTGGAAAGCCCGGTCGTCGACCAGGGCCTGCTGGTACTGCTCGTAGCGCCGCAGGGCCAGGGCGTCACACTCCTCCCGGGTGATGCCGCCTTCCTTGGCAACATTCTCGGCGGTTTCGATCATCGCGTTCCGGGCCCAGGGATCGTTGCCGAAATTATCCATCAGCCAGTTTTCATGCTCGACCTGGCCGCCCGGCCCCTTGGGATTGGGCCAGACCAGGTGCGGACCGTTCGAACAGCGGTCGGCCATCAGCGTGAAAACCTTATTGTATTCGCCCATCTCCAGCCCCAGGGCAGCCTGGTAGATGCAGGTCGTCGAGGTTGAACAGGCCTGGGAGATGATGCAGCCGGGAATCCTTTCAGCCCCCATCATCGCCGCGGCCCAGGGACCGGCATAGAAACCGTGATGCTGGGGAATCGTGAAGCCGAAGAAAAGGTACTCGAAGATTTCCGGGTCGATCTTTTTCTCCGCCAGCCAGCGTCTGGTCGTGGCCGAAGCGAGCTTGATGCCGTTTTCATTGGCCAGCGACCCCTGCCAGCGGGCAAAGGGCGAAGTGAAGTAACCACCGTAAGGGATAAAAGCCTTGGTAAACATGAAGGTCTCCTCTTTAGTTGACGCCGTCCGGCGGCGCCGGTTTTTTAAGGTTTGTAATAAATCAAAGCTTATTTCTCCTGCATGTCCCAGAGCATTTTCTGCTCCCGGGCCTTGATCAGCAGGGTCATGACATGGTTGACCGGGGTCGGGACACCGTGCTCCCGCCCGACCCGGCAGATCTCGGCGTTCAAGGTGTCGATCTCGGTGCGGCGGTTGGCCTCTACATCCTGGAGCATCGAGATCTTGTTGTCCTTGACCCCGGGCAGGCACTGGGTAAGAACATATTCGCCGGCATTCTCAAGCTCGGAAAAATCGAGCCCTTCGGCCCGGGCCACGGCCGCCGTCTCGTTGGCCAGCAGCGCCGTCAACTCCCTGGTCTCGGCACAGGCCATAAGCTGGCTGCCGGTAAACCCGGTCATCGCGGCCACGCAGTTGCCGGCATTGGCCAGCAGTTTGCGCCAGATCGGCACCCGGATGTCGCCTTCGATAAGATGCACCTCCAGCCCGGCCCCGGTAAAGGTTTCGGCGATCTTCTTGAGGCGCTCGTCGATGGTACCGTCGAAACGGCCGAACTTGAGCCCGCCGATGCCGCCGTTGAACTTGACCCGGTTAAGCCCCAGGGGCATCGCGCTCAAAGCCGTGATCCCGCCCAGGATCTGGTCTGCGGGCACCTGTTCGGCGATCCGCCGCAGGTTGCCGAGACCGTTCTGCACCGAGAGCACGTAGGTGTCGGGCCCGACCATCGGCTTGATGCTTTTGGCGGCCGACTCGGTATGATAGCCCTTGACCGAAAGCTGGACCAGGTCGACAACACCGACCGCGGCCGGGTCGTCGGAGATCTTGATATCACATTTTTTCTCGCTGCCGTCGGGCAGGACGATATAGAGCCCTTCCCGGGAAATCGCCTCGACGCGCCGGGGGTCGACCTCGATCAGGGTGACATCGACCCCGGCCAGGTGAAGCAGGGCCCCGAACGAGCCCCCGATCCCACCGGCCCCGACAATCGCGACCTTCAAATCAGACATACATCGATACTCCTTTATATCGTAACGGTTCAACCACATACGGGGTCGGGGGTGGCTTTTCCCCTCCCCCTCCTGAAAGAGGAGAGATAGAACTTAGCTGAATAATTACTGCTCTTTTACTGTTTACTGTAGCGTTCCCTGAGAATCCGGTGCAGGATTTTGCCGGTGCCGGTGCGCGGCATCTCTTCCGGGGCGATGAAAAACACCCTCTTCGGGCATTTGTACGCCGCCAGCCGGGCCCGGCAGTAAGACACCAGCTCCCGATCGTCGAGGGCACCGCCCTCTTTGAGGATAACCACGGCACTGACCTCTTCCCCCCATTTTTCATGCGGCAGACCGATCACCGCGACATCGAACACCGCCTCATGAGAGGCGATCACGTTTTCAACCTCCGAGGGGTAGACATTCTCGCCGCCGGTGATGATCATGTTCTTCTTGCGGTCGACCAGGTAGTAATAACCGTCTTCGTCGCGCCGGGCCATGTCGCCGGCCGAAAAGTATTCACCCTGGAAGGACTCCGCCGTCACCTCGGGCAGCTTGTAGTAGCCGTCGAACAGCATCGGACCGCGGGAATAGAGCTCGCCGACCTCGCCGTCGGGCACCTCGTTGCCGTTTTCGTCAAGAATCCTGACAATATCGGTACCCGAAGACTCCTTGCCGATTGAGCCGGGCTTGGACATCTGGTCTTCCGGCATCAGGGTGGTGACGATCCCGGCCTCGGTCGAGCCGTAGCCCTCGTACAGCTTGACCCCGGGAATCAGTTTTAAAATTGCCTTCTTGTGCTCGATCCGGGCCGGGGCCGAGGAGCAGAGCAGTTTTTCAATCGAAGAAAGGTCATATGATTTGAGCTTTTCATCAGTAAGGCTGAAAATCAGGTTGTAATGGGTCGGGATCAGGGAAATGAAGGTAATCTTTTCCCGTTCGACAATCTCGAGAATCTTCTCCGGGCGGAACTGGCGGGCCGGCTGGATGTAGTTGCCGCCGCCGAAATAGGTTGAAGCGAAGGAGAAAAAGGTGGTGTTGACATGGCAGAGCGGCATGCAGGTCAGCACCATTTCCCGGTAGCTGTAAGCAAAATCACAGCCGTTGATAAGGTAGAAGGCGATGTAGGACTCGTGCGAGCGCACCACCCCCTTGGGACGACCCGTAGTCCCCGAGGTATAAAGCAGAATCCAGGGATCGGCCGGGGCCACCCGAACCCCGGGTTCATCCTCGGATGAGGCGGCCAGCAGGCTCTCGTACTCGATATAGCCGTCGCGGGCCTCACCCACGACAATGAACTCCCGGACCGCCTTCAGCCCGGACCTGATTTCATCGATCATCGGCGCGAACTCGGCGTCCACCAGCATGACCCTGGCATCGGCGTTATTGACAATGTACTCGATTTCGGGTCCGACCAGGCGGAAGTTGATCGGGTTGATCACCGCCCCGAGCTTGGCGCAGGCCAGGTAGAGTTCACAGATCTCGATCGAGTTCTCCATGAAGCAGGAGACCTTGTCGCCCCGCTGCACTCCGACCCGGGCCAGGCCATTGGCCAGGCGGTTGACCCGGGCATTGGTGGCGGGGAAGGTAAAACGCCGGCCGGCATCACAAAAGACAACCCGGTCGGGAAACTTGACCGCGTTGACCCGTAAAATCTCACCTAAATTCAACCACAGTGCTGCCATTGATTACCTCCTGCAATTCCGGATTTTACGAAAATATCTTGTAATTATTCAGCCAAATCCGGGGTCGGGCGCGGCTTCTCTTCGCTAAGCGTTAAGATTTCTGTTTTTCCTCGCGCTCGCTTCGCCCGCATTGCAAAACTCGCTTACGCTCAGACAGTTGCAATGCTTATGGGCTCCCGCTCGCTGGGAAAAACGACGAAATCTTTCCGAAACCGCTCAGAAAAACCAC
>WFRT01000220.1 GCA_015486445.1 Pseudomonadota bacterium
CCGAGGCCGATGACGATGTGGCGCAGGGCCTGGGCGCAGAAGTCGATGATCCACTTGACCTCGACCCGGTTGGGGTCGATGTCGAGGCGTTTGAGGTTCTTTTTGGCCAGGAACTCGTCGGTGTTGTTCTGTTCGTGCTGCATGCGCGAGGTCAGGGCGACCATCATCAGGTTGTGGGCGTTCATGATGTTGTCGATGTCGCCGGTCAGACCGAGGGAGAACGGGGTCAGGGGAATGGTCTGGGCGAGACCGCCGCCGGCCGCCGAACCCTTGACGTTGAAGGTCGGGCCGCCGGAGGGCTGACGGATGGCGCCGACCACCTTCTTGCCCATCAGGCCGAGGCCCTGGACCAGGCCCATGCTGGTCGTGGTCTTGCCTTCACCGAGCGGGGTCGGGGTGATCGCGGTGACGTTGATGTATTTGCCGTTGGGTTTGTCTTTAAGGCGCTCCAGGACTTTCATGTAATCGACCTTGGCGACATACTTGCCCATCGGAATCAACTCTTCGCCTTCAAGGCCGAGTTCGTCGGCGATCTGGATGATCGGCTTCATCAGTTTTTCTTCGGCCAGAGCGGCGATCTGCCAGTCAGCCAGGTTCGGGGCGTCAAAGACGCTGAAATCTAATCCCATTTTCTTGTTCCTCCTCAAGGAATTTTAGGTTGCCGGCCGGTTCCGGCCAGATGGTTAAGGCACACACCAGCCGGACTGGTGGTAAAAAAAAGGCAGCGACCCGGGAACGGGCCCCGGTCGTTGCCGTACTTTGTCAGGATCTGGTGTCGTGATCGGTGTGGTGAGCCTGCATGGTTGTCCGGTAATCTGTTTTCCCCTGCCATTGCCGGAAACAGCCGAAATCCGGGGTTTGATCATTGAATAATCAGTTGAACCGCGGGGCTCATATACTATTGAGTCGGGAATGTCAATCTTTTTTCACCCCGACCCTGTATACAAAAGAAAGTATATTTGCTGTCGGGTCGCAACTCTCCGGGGCCGTTTTCCCCGGTTGTCCGTCTGCCGGCCGCTCTACTCGGCCCCCGGCCCCGGCGGTGAGGCGATCAGTTCGCGGGCGGCCTCCAGGGCCTCCGCCCGGCTGCGGATGGTCCCGGCGATCTGCCTTTTGTGGATCAGGCGGATGATGACTCCCATGCCGGGCCCGGGCTCCATCCCCAGTTTGATCAGATCCTGGCCGCCCAGCAGGGGTTTGATCAGGTTTTCCTTTTCCTGGTCGAAGATGGTCAGCAGCTCCCGGCCGAGACCGATCAGGGCGGCCC
The DNA here is from genome assembly GCA_015486445.1 of Pseudomonadota bacterium. Taxonomy (GTDB): domain Bacteria; phylum Desulfobacterota; class Anaeroferrophillalia; order Anaeroferrophillales; family Tharpellaceae; genus JAADEO01. Next base: position 1,268 of record WFRT01000220.1, read on the forward strand.
GGCGCGGGGCCGGATCCCGGCCCCGGGTGGCGTTGAGATCGGCCAGGGCGTGGAGCAGCAGCAGGGGCAGATCTTCACCGAGGTCGAAGACCAGCCGGCGCCGGCTTTTTTCCCGGCTCTCGCCGCGGAGAAGCTGCAGCGGGCGCAGGTGGTTTTCAATCAGCCGGGAGACTCTTTTCAGAAAAGGTTTGCCGAGGGCGTACCCGGCAAGGCTCTCGCGGGCGAGGTGGGCCGAGAAGCGCTCGTGGCCGTAAAAGTGGATGATGCCGCTGTCGGAATCGACGGTCCTGCTCAGGGCCTTGCCGGTATCGTGAAAAAGCCCGGCCCATTTGAGCAGGAGCAACGACTCTTCTTCCAGCCGGCCCGGTCTGTTGAAGGGGTTTTCCTCAGCCAGCCGGTCGCACTCGGCAAGCATGGCCAGGGTATGGTCCAGGCCATCCAGATGATGGTAGTTGTTCTGAGTGAGCCCCTCCAGGGCGCGCAGGGGAGGGAACACCGTCTGCAGGGCCCCGACCCCGGCCAGAATTTGCAGGCCGTCGGCGGCGCTGGGATGGAGCAGGATGTGGTTGAACTCCACCGCCAGCCGCTCCCCCGCCACCCCGGAGAGGCCGGCTGCGGCCGTTGTCATCGCATCCCGGGTGGAAGGCGTGATGCGACCGTCGATTTCGAGCTTGAAGCGGGCGGCCCGGACGATGCGCAGGGGGTCGGCGGCGAAGTTTTCCGGAGCGATGCAGGTTATCTCCCGGTTTTCGAGATCCCGGCGACCGCCGAAGGGGTCGTGAAAAATGCCGTCATGCAGGCCCAGGGCCATCGCGTTGATGGTGAAGTCCCGGCGTTTGAGATCGTCATTCAGAAAGGCGCCCTCGAGGGCTGCAAGGTCAATGGTCAGCTTGCGGCCGACCAGCCGCCGGGTCTTGAACTCCCGGGCCCGGGTTCCCAGGGTTACGAAATGGCCGCCGAGGGTTTCGGTAAAGAGCTTTTCCCAGAAACCGAAATCCTGTTCGTTGCAGGAAAAATCAAGATCGCTGACGGTTTTTCCCCGGCAGAGATCCCTTAAGGCTCCTCCCACCAGATAGAGCGGGATTTTCTCCGTCGCCGCGCGCCCGGCCAGTTCGTGGTATTCGGGCAGGAGCCGGCCCAAACGCAGGAATATCTCCCGGAGCATGGTTTCGTTCATGTCTGCCTGCTTTTGCCTGTTCATAAGGTTGACTGGAGTGGTCTGCAACTTTGCCGAATTTCGGTTTTTTGTCAAATGGTTTGTGGCCGGTTGCCGGCGATCGGGGCCGGGGGCCGCGGCCGGGGTCGTGCCGGGCGGCAGTTTTCGGTGGAATTTGTAACTATTCAGCCGAATACGGGGTCGGGCGCAGCTTTTCTTCGCTAAGCGTTAAGATTTCTGTTTTTCCACGCGCTCGCTTCGCCCGCATTGCAAAACTCGCTACGCTCAGACAGTTGCAATGCTTATGGGCTCACGCTCGCTGGGAAAAACAACGAAATCTTTCCGAAACCGCTCAGAAAAACCACCCCCGCCCCCTCCTGAAAGAAGGGAAATAAATTTAGCTGAATAGTTACTGGAATTTTATCCCCGTTTGAGCTACATGTTCCGGAGGCCGTAAGCTGTGAGGGCGGGCATAACCATCAGGTGAAAGTGCAGGGGCAAAATGGTCGTGAAACCGCAAAAAATCGATCGTCTGGTACTGGCTACCGGCAACCAGGGAAAAATCAGGGAACTGAAACGACTGCTGGCCGGGACCGGGATTGTTCTGCAGGGGATCTCCGACTATCCTGAGTTCGTAATGCCGGAAGAAAACGGCAGAACCTTTCTCGACAATGCCCGGCTCAAGGCCCGGGCGCTGGGGAAGGTGACCGGAACCTGGGTGCTGAGCGACGATTCCGGTCTTGTGGTCGACGCCCTGCAGGGGGCCCCGGGGGTGCATTCCGCCCGCTACGCCGGACCGCGGGCCACGGATCGCGATAACAACCTGAAACTGCTGTCGGTTCTTGACGGAATAGAGGACGACAAGCGGGCCGCGGCTTTTCACTGCGTCCTGGTGCTGCGCTCGCCGGAGGGGAACGAGTGGACTTTTGCCGGCCGCTGCCGGGGGCGGATAGCCCGGGCCCCCTCGGGGAGTGGGGGGTTTGGCTACGATCCGGTGTTTCTGGCGCCGCCGGACTTCCAGCGGACCATGGCCGAACTCTCGCCGGCGGAGAAAAATGCCTTAAGTCACCGGGGTGCCGCCTTGGAGAAGTTGTGCGACTGGCTGGCCGGGGCGTAAAAAAAGGTTGACAACCTCCAACTGAACTTCTATATATCCGATATATAAAATATACCCGCCTGCCTTGATCATATCTCCAGAAAAAGAGTACATCCGTTTTTATATTCAGATGCCGGGTGGCAGGGAAAGCCTCGTCAGTGGATAAAACGGCCGCTTTCCAGATTAATGTGGTTTTCCCAGAGCCGTTCGTAAAAAAGAGCAAATCCAGACGTACACATCATTTTCTGTCCTGTTCCCAGTCAATATAAAATAATATCTTATCTCGATTTGGAAATTATTGCGGCAGAGTCAGGTCCCGGCCGCTGCGGGCTTTCAAGAGCCAGACTCCCCCGGTGGGAAGAGAGGCTTTTAAGGTTCAGCGGAGGCCGGTCAGGCCGGTCGTGAATTAAGGTTGTTCGTTTTAATCATCAACATGCCGGCGCCGGTCGCCGGCCGGTTTTTCCTGTTCGCCTGTTTGCAGGTGCCCGGCTTTCAGCCGGTGGGCCCGGGCCGCGTGGGAAGCGGGAAGAGAGCTTAACGCTAAATTTTTTTAAGGAATGCGTATGAACCTGAACGAATTGAAAACCAAGAAGATTTCCGAGCTGATCGATCTGGGGCGCGAGCTGCAGATCGAGGGAGCCTCCGGAATGCGCCGCCAGGAACTGATCTTTGCCATTCTCCAGACCCATGTCAACAAGAACGGGGCGATCTTTGGTGAAGGGGTGCTCGAGACCCTGCCCGACGGCTTCGGTTTTCTCCGGGCCCCGGACTACAACTACCTCTCCGGCCCGGATGACATCTATGTTTCGCCCTCGCAGATCAGGCGCTTCAACCTCAGAACCGGGGATACCATCGCCGGCCAGATCCGTTCCCCCAAGGAAGGGGAGCGCTATTTTGCCCTGCTCAAGGTCGAGTCGATCAACCACCAGCCGCCGGAGAAGGCCCGCGACAAGATCCTGTTCGACAACCTGACTCCGATTTTTCCCGACCAGCGCTTTTTTCTCGAGCGCGAGCATGACGACTACTCGATGCGGGTCATGGACCTGATGACCCCGATCGGCAAAGGCCAGCGGGGGCTGATCGTGGCTCCGCCGCGCACCGGCAAGACCGTGCTTTTAAAGAAGATTGCCAACAGCCTGACCGCCAACCACCCCGACATCACCCTGATCGTCCTGCTGATTGATGAACGTCCCGAAGAGGTTACCGACATGAAGCGCTCGGTCCGCGGCGAGGTGGTCTCCTCGACTTTCGATGAGCCGCCGCAGCGTCATATCCAGGTCGCGGAGATGGTGGTCGAGAAGGCCAAGCGCCTGGTCGAGCACCGGAATGACGTCGTCATCCTGCTCGACAGCATCACCCGCCTGGCCCGGGCCTACAACACCGTGGTGCCGGCCAGCGGCAAGGTTTTGTCCGGCGGGGTCGATTCCAACGCCCTGCACAAGCCCAAGCGTTTTTTCGGGGCCGCCCGGAACATCGAGGAGGGAGGGTCGCTGACGATTATCTCGACCGCCCTGATAGATACCGGCAGCCGGATGGACGAGGTCATTTTCGAGGAGTTCAAGGGCACCGGCAACATGGAACTTCACCTGGAACGGCGCCTGGCCGACAAGCGTACTTTCCCGGCGATCGACATCATGCGCTCCGGTACCCGGCGCGAGGATCTCCTGATGGATCCCCAGGACCTCCAGCGGGTCTGGATCCTGCGCAAATTCATCCAGCCGATGAATGTCGTGGAGGCCATGGAGTTTCTCCTGGAGAAGATGAAGGGGACCAAGAACAACGCCGATTTTCTTGACTCGATGAACAGCTAGGGCTCTTTTTGGTTGACAAACGTCATCTTTTAGATGTAGTTAGCCCGCCTCATTCTCAATCGGACGAAAATCCCAGGAGGTTTCTCGATAATGAAAGAAGGAATTCATCCCAAGTACGAGAAGTGCCAGGTCAACTGCGCCTGCGGCTTCAGTTTCGAAACCCGTTCAACCCTGCCGGCAATCAAGGTAGAGGTCTGTTCCCAGTGTCATCCCTACTATACCGGCAAGCAGAAGTTCGTCGACTCGGCCGGCAGGATCGAAAAGTTCCGCCGCAAATACAACCGCTAGGCGGTTTTTGTCTTGTTTGTCACCCTGTTGACCTCGACCCCGGAGCCGGAGCGGGTGGTGGCGACTGCCGCCCGGCTCTGCTATGCCGCGGTTGACTGCAGGGCCCTGGCCGAGCGCTCTTCGACCGAAGACGACCGGCGCATGATCGCCCGGATTTTGACGCTTGGCCACCACGGGGTTTTGGAACACGCGGTTTTTACCTTCGCCGTCGAAGGTGTTTCCCGGGCCCTGACCCACCAGTTGGTTCGCCACCGGCTGGCATCCTTTGCCCAGCAGAGCCAGCGTTACGTCAATTTCGACGAGGGGTTCGCCTATGAAACCCCGCCGCAGATCGCCGCCCGCCCCGAACTGAAACAGCATTTCGATGAGGCCATGGCGGCGGCGGCCCGGGCTTACCGGAAGTTGCGCGAGGCCGGCATTGCCGCCGAGGATGCCCGTTTTGTCCTGCCCAATGCCGCCCATTCCCGGATTATCATTTCGATGAATGCCCGCGAACTGCGCCATTTCTTTCGCCTGCGCTGCTGCCGGCGCTCCCAGTGGGAGATCCGGGCCCTGGCCAAGAGCATGCTCGCACAGGTCGCAGCCCTGGCCCCGGCCCTGTTTCACCAGGCCGGCCCGGGCTGTCTGGCCGGCCCCTGTCCCGAGGGCGAGATGAGCTGCGGCGAAGCTGCCGCTGTGCGTCGTGAATTTGCCGGCCTCGAAACCGGCTTGTAGCCTCCCCCCGCCCTGTTTCCCTAG
>WFRT01000221.1 GCA_015486445.1 Pseudomonadota bacterium
GAAGGCGGCGGCGCAACCCCGAAGCCACCCGCAGGCAGATTCTTGAAGCGGCCGAAAAACTTTTCATCGAACACGGCTTCAGCCGGGTTCCGGTGAGCGGCATCGCCCGCGAGGCCGGGGTCGCGAAAAGCCTGATTCACCACTATTTCAAGAACAAGGAAGAACTCTGGCGCGAAGTCAAGAAGCAACGCTTCGAGGCCTATACCAGGCCCCTGGTCACGGCCTTGAGCCGGGACCGGAACCCGGCCGACCTCCAGCTGCTGAAAAACTCGATGCAGGACTTCTTCACCTTTCTCGACCGCAACCGGGACCTGGTGCGGCTGATCTCGTGGATGGACCTCGAATACGACGACGGCGACGTCATCTACAACTACAACGACATCATGAACCTGGGAATCGCCGCCTTCAAAAAACAGCAGACCAGCGGCAACATCCGCAAAGATATCGACCCCAAGTTCGCCCTGGCCGCCATTCTCAACATGATCATTCACTGGTTCCAGGCCCGCTCCCAGTGGCTGAACGCCGGCCCCCCGGTCGAGGACCGGCCGGAAACCGACCGCGAGTACCTGGATACCGTGCTGACCATCTTTTTTGAAGGGATCAGGCCCCGGCCGACCGGGGAGCGGGATTCCCGCAAGAGAGGTGAGCAAGGATGAGAGCCCGGCTGACAATCCTGACCATCATTCTCCTGGCGGGCAGCCTGCTGAGCGGCTCGAAACCGGCGGCGACGGCCGAAAGGCCGCCGCAGACCCGGCTGCTGACCCTGGAAACCGCGATCAGCGAGACCCTGGCCAACCACCCCCTGCGCCAGGCTGCCCTGGAACAGCAACTGGCCGCCAAGGCCGCACACACGGCGGTCACGGCCGAGCTGCTGCCCAGGCTTTCTACCTCCTACTACTATTTCCGCCTCCACGATCAACCCTACTTTCGCATCAACCCGGTCGGCAAGGTCCCCTACAGCGACAAGGATGTCAACATCTGGAGCATCCAGGCGGTCCAGCCCCTGTTTACCGGCCTGCGGCTGACCACCCGCAGCAAGATGGCCGGCCTGGAACTTGAGGGCAAAAAACTGGCCCGGGAACAACTCAGCCTGGACCTGGTCAAAAACACCAAGCTGGCCTACTACCAGATTTTCCTGGCCCAGAAGCATCTCCTGGTGGCCCGCAAAACGGTCTCTGACCTGAAACTGCACGAAAGCGACACCCTGGCGCTCTACAAGCAGGGCATTGTCGCCTACAACGACCTGCTCCAGGCCCGCGTCGCCCTGGCCCAGGCCCGGCGGCTGGAGCAGGGGGCCAAACGCGACCTGGAGATCTCCAGGGCCCGCCTCAACCTGCTGATGAACCATGACATAGAAGCCGACTTCGAAGTGGAAAAGATCAAGATCGAAATTGGCGACGGCGGCCACGATCTCAAGCCCCTGTTTACCGAAGCCCTCTCCCGGCGGCCCGAGATCAAGCACTTAGAAATAAAGCTTGAAGAGGCCGGCATGGCCGTTACCCTGGCCCGGGGCGAATTCTACCCGACCGTCTCCCTGGTCGGCACCTACCAGCAGGTCGGCGACAACTTCGGCGGCGGCCACAACAGCTACATGAACAGCGACACCACCGCGGTCGGCATCATGGCCGACTGGACCATTTTTGAATGGGGCAAGACCAGGGCCCGGACAAGGGCCCAGCAGCACCGACAGCAGGCTTTGAAAAAACAGCTCGAGGCAGTGGCCAACCGGATCCGCCTCGAGGTCAAGACCGCGGTCAGCGACCTCAAACTGGCCCGGGTCAACACCCGCACGGCGGAGGCCGCGGTCGACCAGGCCGAGGAAAACTACCGCATGACCAACCTGCAGTATCAACAGCAGATGGCCAACTCGACAACCCTGCTCGATGCCGCGACCTTCCTGGAGCGCAGCCGCAACAACTACTACGATTCCCTCTACGGCTACCTCATGGCCCGGGCCGAGCTGGAACGGGCCCTGGGCCGGCGCTGAAAAAATGGGTGGAATTTACCATAGCCAACTTTCACAGGAGATCAAGACGTGAGCGAGCTTGCCAGCCACTCCGAAAAAGGAATCGGGAAAAAGGTGGGAAACGGGGAGCAGCGGGAGGGTTCCGGACACGGCCACCGGTTCGCCCTGGTTTTTCTGCTGGCCACCCTGGTCCTGGTCGTCGTCTACGGCGGCCTGATGATCAAGCACCGCATCGACTACGCCGTTACCGACGCGGTCTTTGTCGACACCGACCAGATCATCAACACCGGCTTCAAAAAGATCGGCGGCCGGATTGAAAA